>JAEDLA010000023.1 GCA_016295545.1 Oscillospiraceae bacterium
TGAAAGACTTTACAATCCCAGAAACTGTAACATATATAGGCGCAAATGCATTCAATAATTCCGGCTGTGTAAAAAACGAACAAGGTATTCATTATGTTCAGAACTGGGTTGTCGGCAGTGATGAAGATATTACAGAAGCAGTAATTAAAGATGATACAGCAGGTATTGCTGAAATGTCGTTCACTTCAAGGTCAAATCTTGTTTTTATGAATATTCCGACATCTGTAAAGTATATTGGAGATGTAGTATTTTTAGGAATCAATTATAATCCGGCAGTAATGTATTACGGCTGTGAATATATAAACGAAAAGACAATTGCAGCCTCAAAAATGGCGGCTGATATTTATATTCTGAATCCTGAGTGCAGAATTTTTGACAGTGAAAAAACTATTCCGGCAAATTTCAAATTATTAGCTCAGAATAATGATTATTCAGATATTTCTTATTATCCAGCAAATAAATATATAACAGGAGATATTGTTATTCATGGATATGCAGGTTCAACTGCTCAGGCTTATGCGGAAAAGTATAACAGGAAATTTGAAAGTATTGCAGAGAATACAGTCGCCGGCGATGTAAACGCTGACAGCGAATTTAATATAGCTGATGTGGTATGTTTCCAGAAATGGCTGCTTAATGCTTCTGATACAGAAATATCCAACCTGAGTGCCGCAGATTTTGCAGCCGACAACAAACTTGATGTTTTTGACCTTATATTAATGAAAAAGAAACTCATTGAAAATGGTTCTGCTTCTCAGAATGAGGAAAAATCAATAATTCAAGGTCTGAAAAACGGAATGACTTCAGGCGAGGTATTTGAAGTTACAGGAATGGATTATATTGATAAATCAGAAGGTCTTAGAAATACTGTAACATACTATTATCCTGTAAATGCCGGAGAAGCTTTCGGAACTGCTCTTGATGGTATGATGTTTGTCGAGTTTGATATGGATACAGATCAGCTTGTAAACTATGGATATCATCTTGGACGCAAAGGCAATTCAGACAGTCTTGTTTTCCCATACAGTAAACAGGAGCTTAAAGAAGCATACGATACAATAATGAATGTATTGACTGAATGGTATGGAGAAGGTCAGAAAGGAAGTTTATCCGGTGCTGAAGAAGAATATATATGGGAATTGTCTGACGGTCAGCTATGGGCTGTATATGGAGTAAATCTATGGTCGATGAACGAACCTGAGCAGTATGAAAAAGGAATCAATGAAGTAATTATTTCCTGTTCTCGTTAAAATGATAAACAAGCTTCATGACATTTACTGCATGGATTATAAGAAGTAATACTAATTCCATATCGTTCTGTTGAAAAAGTTGTCTGATAGCGTTTCGTCAATCAAGGCGACTGACCGCAGACAGGCTGTCGCCTTTCAAGGTCAGTCAACGCAGAGTGACGGAACGATAGCGGACAAATTTTTCAGCAGGTTGATGTGGAATTAGTATAATATATATTTTTCTCATGAAACAGGAGGATTTTAAAATGGGTGTATTTCAGAGATTAAGCGATCTGCTTAAAGCAAATGTCAATGACCTTATCGACAGAGCTGAAGATCCGGAGAAAATGGTGAAACAGATCATTATTGATATGCAAAAGGAGCTGAGCAAGTCCACTCAGGCATACGGAAAAGCTAAAGCAAGCGAAAGACTTGCTGAAAAGCAGTATCAGGCAGCTGTTAAAACCTCAGCTGACTGGGAGAGCAAGGCTAAGGCTGCTCTTGCTGCCGGAGATCAGGAGCTTGCTAAAAAGGCTCTTGCAAAGAAAGTCAAGTCCGATGAAAATGTTGCAAGCTACAAGGAAATGTACGAAACAATCTCTAACCAGACAGAAGCTATCGGCGATCAGGTAGAGGTTCTTAAAGCTAAACTGGAAGAAGCAAAGAGCCGTCAGGCTATGCTTATTGCACGTTCAAAAATGGCTGATACTCAGAAAACTCTCGCTAAAAATGTTGGCGGATTCGACGCTTCATCATCTCTTGAAAAATTCGACCGCATGGAAGAAAAAATCATCCGCAAGGAGGCTGAGGCTGATGCCTTTACTGAAATTGCAGGTGCAAAGGACGATACAGAGGACGAGTTTGCTAAAATTGAGACTGATTCTAAGGTAGATGCGGAGCTTCAGAGATTAATGGCAGAAATGAACGGCAGCAATTAACAAGTAAAGGATACTGCTATGAAAAAAGAAATCGTTATGAATGATAAAGAAAAAAGCAAAAACCGCCTTCTTGGTGGCACGCTCCCTCTCCTTGGAGCAATCTTCTTAGCTATCGGTTCAGTTGTGTACATCATGTACAAAAGCTGGAGCAACAAGGCTCAGGAAGAAAAATACAAGGCAAAGTGGGGAGATTATGAGGACTGCGGAATCTGATTTTTCCTCATGATAAAGAAAAAGCCGGTGCAGATTTTTTCTGCATCGGCTTTATAAGAAAAATATTTAAAGGATGTGTTAACATGGCTGACATTAAGGGTTCAAAAACCGAAGCTAATCTCATGACCGCCTTTGCCGGCGAATCTCAGGCAAGAAACAAGTATACATACTACGCAAGCAAGGCTAAAAAGGACGGCTACCAGCAGATTGCCGCTCTCTTTGAGGAAACTGCCAACAATGAAAAGGAGCACGCAAAAATCTGGTTCAAGCTCCTTAACGGAGGAAGTGTTCCCTCAACTATAGATAACCTGAAAGACGCTGCTGACGGCGAAAACTACGAGTGGACCGATATGTACGCTGGTTTCGCAAAAACTGCCCGTGAAGAAGGCTTTGACGATATCGCTGTACTCTTTGAAATGGTTGCAGAAATCGAAAAGGCTCACGAGGAAAGATACAGAAAGCTCCTCAAAAATATTGAGGACGGTATTGTTTTCTCAAAGGACGGCGACATGATCTGGGAATGCAGAAACTGCGGACACATTGTAGTCGGCAAAAAAGCTCCCGAAGTATGTCCTGTATGTGCACACCCACAGTCATATTTCCAGGTTAAAGCAGAAAATTACTGATATTATTCATTCAGACAGCCGGACAGCAATGTCCGGCTTTATACTAATCTCACATCAGCCTGCTGACAGCTTTTCAACAGGACGATATGGGATTAGTATTATTTTTTTGAAAAAAATCAAAAAAATGTTTGACAAGCAGTGTTTTTTATGATATACTATATCATGTAGTATGACTGTAAAGCTTTAAAGCGTTACTGTCCAAAAATATTCTTACCTGGAGAGTTTTATTATGAAAGAAATATCAAAATTAATGGATTACCGTGAGGACGTCAAGGTTCTTGACGCTACACTCAGAGACGGAGGTCTTGTTAACGACTTCTTCTTTACAGATGAATTTGTCAAGGACCTTTACCGTGCAAACGTCAAAGCCGGCGTTGACTATATGGAATTCGGCTACAAGGCTTCAAAAGAGCTGTTTGATGTAACAAAATTCGGAAAGTGCAAGTTCTGCGATGATGAGTATATCCGCTCAATCGTAGGCGATAACGATACTGACCTGAAAATTGCTGTTATGGCTGACGTTGGACGCTGTGACTACAAAAACGATATTCATAACCGCAGTGACAGTCCTATCGACCTTATCCGTGTTGCAACATATCTCAACACAATCCCTGCCGCTGTTAATATGATTGAAGACGCTGCTGCTAAGGGTTACGAGGTTTCCTGCAACATTATGGCTATTTCAAATTCTCAGGAGGGCGACCTCAAAGCTGCTCTTGATATTCTTGGCAAGTCCCCTGTTGACGTTTTCTACATCGTTGACAGCTTCGGCTCACTTTATCCTGAGCAGATTGCCCGTGTTGCCGATATCTACCTTGAAGCTGCAAGCAAGTACAGCAAAAAAGTCGGAATCCACGCTCATAATAACCAGCAGCTTGCTTTTGCAAACACTATTGAAGCTGTTGGTGACGGTGTTGACTGGCTCGACGGAACATACGCCCAGATGGGCAGAGGTGCTGGAAACTGCGCAATGGAGCTTCTTTTAGGTTTCCTCCGCAATCCTAAGTATAACGTGTACCCTGTAATCAAATTTATTGAAAAGCATATTAACAAGCTCCGTGAAGATGGCGTTGTATGGGGCTATGATATTCAGTATCTGCTGACAGGTCTGCTTAATCAGCACCCAAGAACAGCTATCCAGTTCACAAAGGATAACCGAAAGGATTATGCTGAGTTCTACAACGAAATCGTTGCACAGGACTAATAATCTGCGTGCTCGACCTTGATTTATCAGACACTATCAGGCGTTTTTAGCAGAATGATATGAGATCATCATAAAAAGCTGGCGAGGTTTACTCGTCAGCTTTTCTCATTTCTGAATGTTTTCATTTCATAAACAGCGTCACGGAAGCTTTCAATATTTTCTTCGCTGTATTCCGTCTCCTTTGAGTAATTTTTGGTCAGCTCAACACAGTCAGACAGGCTCAGACTGCCTGTTTCAAGCCATTTTACCAAGTACATGAACTCCAGCAAAACAACTGAAGCCGCTCCGTACCTCAGCCACGAAAGAATCTCTCCGTCAAACACGCCTTTCATAAAATAACGCCAGAGATAATATACCCCGATATTTCTGAGATACAGTCCGATTTCAGGGTTACACTCCTCAAAATCAGATAAATTCATCTCCGCTGAGCTGATTTTTTCAAGCTGCGAGAGGACATAAGGCTGCCATTTTTCATCTATCGGCTCAAGTGTCAGCAAAAAGCTGAACAGCTCCCCTGTATCAGGACAAAAACTGTCACTGCACTCAGGAATTTCCGGCACTGAAAAGACTCCGTTGTCTATGTTTTCCTGCAAAAGCTCACCATATTCAAGAATGCCTGAAACTGCTGTTTTCAGAGACTTCATTGTACCGCAGTTTCCCAGCCGTTCCATTATTTTCGCTCTTGCACTGTAAAGGCACCTGTAAAGCTCACTGTCATGCCGGTCGCAGTCCTCCTCAGAAATTTCAATGTCACGGAATTTCAGCGGATCAGTATCGGTTAACACAAGCCTTGCCGCTTCTTCACAGCAAAGACCGATTCCGCCCTCCTTTAATCCGTCAAACCATTCGTAGTAGCGAGGGTGGTCGGTGCATATCTGACAGAGACTTTCCTCCCCGAGATTAATAAATATATCGCAGAGATTCCGGTCATTGAGAAAGGGACACCGCTCCGTGCTGTCAAGGACAAAGCTGCCGCCTGAGATATTTTTCCGCAGTCTTTCGCCAAATTCACCGCCTGCATTATTGTACAGCTCCGCAGTTTTACTGTCAATGTCTATCTCCCAGCCTATGCAGCAGCTGTCGGAACAGTCTCCGGCAATGCAATGGAATTTACAGCAGTATTCCGGCATTCTCAGTATCATTCCGCACCTCCCTCTGCTGATTCACTTTTGCTTTCAGATTTGTCAGGGGGACTCTGTCCCCCTAAAACACCCCCTGCCAAAGGGTTAATAACCCCTTTGGAATCCCACTTGCGGCTTCGCCGCTTTTTATAGATATTTTTTTGCCGCATCAATATAAGAACTTGCTCTCTCCGTCAAAAATATGTATACGGCTGATATCCTTTGCTTTTTTCAAAAGCTCCTCCGAACTGTTTTTCACTGCAAAATCGTACTCCTGCTGAGTAATCGGAACAACCCACAGCATATTCACAACTCCGCCGCCGGGAAAAACAGAATATTCCGGACTTTCAAGTCCATTGACATTGCGTGGATTCACAAATAAAACAGCGGAAAAATCCTTTATATTCTGCATCGGCACAGTATGTCCGTGACCAAGAAAGGTCATCTGCTGCCAGGGAATATTGGCATACATTGAAAGATTTGCATACATAAGGCGGCAAAGAGGACGGTGCTCCTCAACTGCTGCAAAGCCAAGCTCCATACGGTTCAGGTTCTGAGGATTTTCCTGTGTGTACATCGATACCATAGGCATGGCAACAAGGCTTACGCCTGCTGTAAGACCATAGACTGCGCCGTTCCTTGTACCGGATATGACTACCTTAGGCGGAAAAGTTCCCTTACCGAGAGTCTTGTCCTCCTTGTGGGCAATATTGTAATCAAGCTCATGATTCTCCAGAAATGCCATTGCTGCTTTGCACTGAGTCATCATCCACTGATTCATATTTTCCGGAGTACAGAAATACTCCCAGATATATCTGCCTGCATTGACTTTAGCTGTCAGTGATTTAACAGCTCCCTGCATCTCCCATGCGAAAGGACCTGTTCCTTTTGCGTATTTTGAATAGCCGTGAAAGTCCTTGTAGCCGCTCCATTCGGGAATAGCACAGATTACCTCTCCCCCTGAAAGCAGTGCGGCGCAGTCACCCTCCTCGAACCAGACTATGGACAGCTTTTCAGCGTCAAGCTCCATTCCGTTTATATCGTGAGCAACAAATTCTGCCGGCATTCTTGGTGCTCTGCCGTTTTTCATATCGTCCGCATTTACCTTTGACGGAGCTTTTCTCCTGTTGCATATCCAGCAGGATCTGACCTTGCCCTTATCCTCTCTGCTGAACGGATTCCAGAGATAGAAGTAATATGCATTTTCATTTTTCTCAACAAATGCCTGCAAACCGCAGACCATTGATTCACTTTCAATAATTACTTCCTGTTCCTGCGGAACATTATCCTGACTGTCATCATTCTTTTTGAAAATGTCGAAAAGCCCCATTTAATCCTCCTGTTCTCCGTAAGCTCTGATTGCTTTCAGCATAATGGCACATTCAAGGCGCTTCTTTTCCAGCTGACAGGAAAGCTTGTGTGCTGTATGAATATCCCCCATATACTGATAATTATTGGCATTACAGCCGCCGCTGCAATAGAATTTTGCCCAGCACTGACGGCATTCCGGCTTTGCATAAACATGAGCATTGGCAAATTCCTTTTTCATTTCCTGATTGAAAGTTCCTTCGTCAATATTGCCCATTTTATACTCCTCAATGCCGACAAACTGGTGACAGGGATAAATATCACCGTCAGGAGTAATGGCAACATAGTCATTGCCGCAGCCGCAGCCTCTCAGTCTCTTTATAGCACAGGGGCCCTGATCAAGGTCTATCATAAAGTGGAAGAAATTAAACTTTCCTCCCTTTTTCTCGTTTTCCACAATACGCTTTGCAAGACGCTCATACTCCGAAAAAACAGCAGGTATCTCCTTTTCAGTAAGAGCATATTCCTCGGAGGAATCTCCCACAACAGGTTCAACGGATATCTGGTCGAAGCCCTCGTTATAAAGGCTGAAAACGTCCTCTGAGAAATCAAGGTTGTGCTTTGTGAATGTACCTCTTACGTAGTATTCCTTATCTCCACGCTGCTCAACAAGCTTTTTGAACTTGGGAATTATCGTGTCATAGCAGCCTGTGCCGTCAACACGAAGTCTCATTGAATCGTTGACTTCCTTTCTGCCGTCAATGGACAGAACGACGTTTGACATCTCCCTGTTTATAAAGTCGATTTTGTCGTCAGTGAGAAGAAGTCCGTTTGTAGTGATAGTAAAGCGGAAATGCTTGCCGTATTCAGCTTCACGGCTTCTTGCATACTCAACTATCTGCTTTACAACGTCAAAATTCATAAGCGGCTCACCGCCGAAGAAGTCAAGCTCCAGATTCTCACGGTCTCCGGAATTTTCAAGGAGGAAATCGATTGCGTGTTTGCCTGTCTCAAAGGACATGAGCTTTCTGCCCTTGCCGAAGTCGCCTGTTGAAGCGAAGCAGTATTTGCACCGGAGATTACAGTCATGGGCGATATTCAGGCACATAGCCTTGACCGGAGAAGCTACGGAATATTTTGCATATTTCTCATAATCATCATCAGCAAAAAGAATCTGGTCATTGTACAGCTCCTTCAGCTCCTGATAGCAGGACTCAATATCCTCACGCTGATAGAATTTTGAAAGCTTATCGGCTGTTTTTTCGGGACATTTTTCCTCAAAAGGAGGCTCAACATTTTCCAGCATATCGTAAGTAAGCTCGTCCACAATATGGACAGCACCGCTGTTAACGTCAAGAACAATATTAAAACCGCATAATTTATACTTATGTATCATAAAAACCAACCTTTCGTCCCCGTCCGCAGGGGATACAGTAATTTCCGGATACAGCCGGCACACCCGACTGCACAGCAAAATATAAAAATCAAGCCAGTGTTGCATAATATCCATGCAATACCGGCTTGAAAGACAACTAAAGAACTCCGCACAGAGATTTTTGAAGCAGAAAGCTCCTTATCTCTCGCACTTCTGGTTAGCAACAGTGCATGAAGTCTTGCAGGCAGACTGACATGAAGCCTGACACTTGCCGCAGCCGCCCTTCTGAGCTGAAGCCTTAAGATTAGCCTTGTTCATTGTTTTAATGTGTTTCATAATAATAGCCCTCCAAAAGCATATTTGACGGATAACTCCATCATGATTCAACTTGTACTATTATACCATATTTCTCAAAAAATTTCAATAGCAAACCGCAAATAAATAGTTTCGGGACGATTTTTGTTGATTTTAGCTAATAAAGCAAATTCATTATGCGTCAAGTTCCACAAGAATATCGAAATACTCGTCAATTTTATTTTTCAGCTCATCGATTTCCGCACATTTTTTATTCATAAGCTCGTAATCGCTGTAAACTTCCTCGTGGGATATCTCCTCTGTGAGAGTATCTATCTGCTGCTGCATAGCCTCAATTTCATTTTCAATGCGCCTTATCTCGTTCTTTCGTGCCGCCTCAGCACTTCGCTGCTGTTTTGTTTTGTAGACCTTTGCTGACTTATCCTTAGCTGCCTGAGCTGCTTTTTGCTGTTTTTCAAGCTCAGCCGCACGTTTTTCAGCAGCCTGTTCATCTCTCAGCACATCAAGATACTTGTCAAAGCCATATTCGTGGAGACGGTATTCCCCGTCTTTCAGCTCAATAAGCCGTCCGGCAATTTTGCTCAGCAGATAGCGGTCGTGGGAGACGAATATCACTGTACCGGTGTACTCCTCCAGTGCCGACTCAATAGCTTCCTTTGAAGCAAGGTCAAGATGATTGGTAGGCTCGTCCAGAATAAGTACATTTCCGTGCTCCTGCATCATAATTGCAAAACAGAGCTTTGCTCTTTCTCCGCCGCTGATAACACCTGTTTCCTTGAAAACATTTTCTCCGACAAGGCGCACCTGAGCTAAAAGGCTACGCACTTCAAGCTCCGACATTGAGGGATAGCGGCTGTGAAGCTCCTCCATAACAGTGAGAGCCTTGTTCAGATTAGTGCTTTCCTGTTCAAAGTAGGATATTTTAACATTGCTGTTCCACCTGACAATACCTTTATGGGGAATAAGCTCCTGAATAATTTTCAGCAGAGTAGATTTTCCGATACCGTTATCGCCGATAATGCCGACCTTATCCCCCCGCCGCACATCAAAGCTTATATCATCAACGAGAGTACGGCGCATGCTTCCCTCGCCCACAGAAATATCCGCACCCTTAACTTTCAGAACGTCCAGCGGCGGCTCGACAGCATAGGTGAAATGTATTTTCGCCGATTTAGTTTCATGGAAAGGCTTTTCTATCCTCTCGATTTTTTCAAGTGCTTTCTGGCGGCTCTGAGCACGCTTTGAAGTGGTGGCACGGACGATATTACGTGCAACATATTCCTCCATTTTTGCGATCTGCTTCTGCTGAAGCTCATATTCCTTTTCCTGCCGTGTATCGTTTTCCTCACGCTGACGCACGTATGCGGAATAATTGCCCCTGTAACGACGAAGAACTCCCCTTTCTATCTCACAGACAGAGGTGCAGATGCGGTCGAGGAAATAGCGGTCATGAGATACAACGAGAACTGCTCCATGATAGCTTTTCAGGTAGTCCTCCAGCCACATAACAGTCTTGAAGTCAAGGTGATTGGTAGGCTCATCAAGAATAAGCAGATTAGGCTCCTCAAGAAGCAGACGTGCTATGCAAAGACGAGTTTTTTCGCCGCCGCTGAATCCGGAAACTGTCCTGTTCAGCTCAGCTTCCGTAAAGCCCATGCCGTTAAGCACCATTCGTATTTTCACGTCCAGATTATAGCCGTCATTAGCCTCTATCCATGAAGAAAGCTGCTGATATTCCTCAGCCGCAGAATTATCACCGCCTGCAATTTCAAGCTCAATTTCACGAAGCCGGTCAATAGCCCTGTGAATAGGTTCAAAAACGCTTCGCATCTCATCAATTACAGTGTTTTCGGTGTTCAGACCGCCCATTTGCTCAAGGTAGCCTATGGAGGTCTTTGATGCAAAGGCAATAACGCCGTCACGCTCAGTAAAACGGTCAGGCTCAACAGAACCGGTAATAATTTTCAGGAGAGTGGACTTTCCGCAGCCATTGACTCCCACAAGACCTATACGGTCGTTTTCATCAATGGTCAGTGAAACATTGTTCAGAACCTGATTTCCGTTATAAAATTTATTTATATTTGTCAGACATACAAGCATAAAATCTTCCTTTATTAAAAAATCAAATGTTGCGGTTAAGGGGATTATTATTTATATCATACCATATTTTTGCTGCATAATCAAGAAAAATTTAAAAGCCTGTTGCATATTTCCAAAAGATTACAATTGTCACTGAAAAAATGACAAACGACATATTTACAGATTTGAAAGTATTTATTATAATGATAATAAAATCTTTGTTAAGGAGGAACAGTATGTTTAACAATAAGCCTTTCACTATTCTGAAAAAGAAGCCGGTCAAAAATATTATTCTACTGCTTTTTATAATTGTTTCATTTTATGCCCCCTGGTACACTAATGGAACGTGGTGCTTCGGATGCGACAGAGAGCCTGCACTTGGAACCTTTTTCAACACCCTTTACTTTATCGGAGCTGTTGTGATATATGCAGTTTTAGCCGATAAATGGTGGAATATTCCTTGTATTCTCTATATGCTCATTGTTTCTATATCTTCCGCAGGAGGAATAATCGCTCCGGAAAGTGATGTTTTTAACGCTGTTAATCTTGTATTTATGGCTAACTACTGGGGGATATACTTTCTGAACATAAGCAACAGAGTTTACTATGTGATTACGCTGATTACCGGAATTCCAGTTCTCTGGCTGATGATTTCAAAATACTGCCGTTGTACCTGTAATAAAGCCAATTAATGTCACCTCTAAAATTTTCCTGAAAAAATCCTCTTAACCACTTGAAATTCCTGTAATAATCTGCTATAATAAAGTGTAACTGACTTCTGAACCTGTTTTCACAAGCAGAAGCACAGGTCTTTACGGCAAATTCTGCCGCACACACTGCTTTTAAATTCAGGTTTGCATAAGTCTTACGGCTTAAATTAAAATTATGAAAAGAGGAAATAAAATGCCTGCTAATATTGTTGTCGGAACTCAGTGGG
>JAEDLA010000269.1 GCA_016295545.1 Oscillospiraceae bacterium
TTTTGCTGCGCATTTCACAAATTTGAAATTCTTATGAAAATTATACTTGACTTTGAGTGTAAAGGTTTGTATAATATAATCACAGCGAAACACAAAACAACGAAAGGAATGATGACCATGTTAAACAAAGTCATGCTCACGGGCAGATTTACAGCTGACCCCAAACTTAAAACCAAAGACGAATCAAGATTCAGTAAGTTTTGCCTTGCCGTACAGCGTCCCAAACGAAAAGGAGAGAAAACTGCTGAAACGGACTTCTTTAATTGCATTGCCTGGAACAGAAATGCAGATGTTATCTGTGATTGGTTCACAAAGGGCGATATGATAACGATTGTCGGAAATCTACGAAATCACACGTATGAAAAGGGCGGAGAAAACCGCATAGCAACGCAGATCGTTGCATCTGAGATTCACTTTACAGGCAACAAGAAAACATCTGATGAAACCGAACGGTCAGAGTACAATTTTTCTTATGACCCTGATGAATTTGAAGAAATATTCGCCGATGAAGATGTACCGTTTTAAGAAAGGACGTATGTAATTATGAGTACTATTATCGCAATCTCAAATCAGAAAGGCGGAGTTTCCAAAACTACCACAGCCTACAATCTGGGAGCGTGTCTTGCAATGAATCATGGTAAGAAAGTGCTTCTCATAGATATTGATCCGCAAGCAAATCTCTCTGAATATCTCGGATTTGAGCCTGACGGACAGCCTACAATGACACAGCTTATCATGACTGCCTGCCTGGGAAATGTTGTTACAGCTGATATGGTAAGGACGGCAATACGTCACAGTGAATCAGCTTGTGCAGACTACATTCCTGCTGATATTAACCTTGCAAGCTCTGAAACGCTTATGTCAACGGCTATTTCAAGGGAAACGATATTGAAACGAATTCTTTCCGATAAAGTGACTAACAGCTATGACTTTGTAATAATTGACTGTCTGCCGTCACTTGGTTCTTTGCTGATAAATGCTCTTACTGCTGCCGATAAAGTGCTTATTCCAGTACAGACACAGAAATTCAGTCTTGACGGTTTACAGGCACTTGAAGCATTGATTCAGCAGATAAAATCTGCAATAAATCCAGACCTTGAACATCTCGGTATACTTCCAACTATGGTTGACCGGACAAAGGTGAGCCAGTCAGCATTGAGAACAATTTCAGACAGATATGGTGAGAGTGTATTGAATACATATATCAGCAAATCTGTTGAAGCTGCCAAAAGTGCAGAAAGCAGAATACCGCTTTGCATTACAGACTGTAAACTTGGAACTGAATACAGAAATCTTACTGAGGAGGTACTTCAAAGATGTTAAAGATACCGGAACTTGCAATGAACAAGAAAAAATCGGTAAAGACCAAATGCCATGGAGAGGTCATAAAATGGAAATCCCGTGAAGAAGCAAAGGAATTTTTCCTTGAAGCTATGATGAATTCAGAAGGTTCTGAGCATGACCGTTATTCAGCTATATATCTTCAGCTTATACACGGACTTTCATACTGCACAGATTGCGAGGATTAATATAATGAGTAACATACAATTTGACTTAGGAACATTACTCAGCACTCCTGCACAGGTTCAAAATGCCGTAAAACAAATACCCTGTGAAATGCTTCACCCATATCACAATCACAGATTTGAACTTTATTCAGGTGAACGTCTTGAAGATATGGTCATGAGCATCAAGGAAAACGGTGTACTCAGTCCGATTATCGTACAGCCTGATGATAACGGATATGAAATACTTATCGGACATAACCGTTGGAACGCTTCAAAAATTGCAAGAATGGATTCGATTCCTGCAATTATCAAAGAGGGACTGACCGAAGATGAAGCTGAAATGTATGTTATCGAATCTAATCTTATTCAGAGAGGGTTCGATAATCTTAAAATCAGCGAACAAGCAGCGGTTATAGCAGAGCGGCACAGTTCTATGTTCTCTCAGGGTAAGCGTAATGATATTATAAGAGAGCTTAAAATGCTTGATGGTACTGAGGATTCAACTTCTGGACCAGTGGGCGAAAAGTTAAACACAGGCGAAATGCTTAGTGAAGAATACAGCATGAGCAGCAGAAATATTTCTCGTTTACTTAGAATAGATAAGCTGATTACCAAATTAAAAATACTTGTTGATAATGGTTCACTTGCGATACGAAGTGCTGTTGATATTTCTTATCTTTCCGAAACCACTCAGCTTGATATAGCCGAACTGACCGATAATTACAGCATTGACATGAAGAAAGCGAAACTTCTCAGAGAATCAGCTAATGAGAATGGCAATGTCAGCAATGCGGATATAATAAAAATTCTTGACGGCAAAAAGGATTCAAAGGATAAGCCACAGGCAGTAAAAATCAGTCATGATGTTTTCA
>JAEDLA010000270.1 GCA_016295545.1 Oscillospiraceae bacterium
TTACAAAGGGATAATATAATTGTATCTGTATATGAAATGAGGTTGAATGAATATGGACGACAGACTTTATAATGCATTCTATGCAAGCACAGGCAAAACAGCAAGTCTCAGTGATACATTTTCCGTCATATTAAAGGTGTTTGGAATACTAACGCTTGCTTCGGTGTTTATCCCGATAATCAGCATCGTTCTTCTCATTTTACAGAAAATAAACGATCCGGACAACAGCTACTCTGTAGCCTTAATTATCTCTTCATTTATAGCATTGGGAACCGTTGCGGAAGGATTGGCACTGCTTAAAGTATCCTCCAAAATGGACGAGCAGCGCAAAGCATACGGTGAAGCAATGAACAGCGTACAGTCACGGTTTACGCAGTGCTATATGTACAAACGCAGTCAGATTTTTCGATATGCTTATGAAGGAACAGATTCAACAGAGTACAGATATTTTATTGACTTAAAGGGATTCTGTGTTGAACTGCCGAACCCCTCTGAAAAATGGGAGCGTGCGGAATATGTCTACGCAGTTATAATAAACATTAACGGCAAGGATATGTTTTTCCTGTTTAATGATGTGAAATGAATAGGATACCCAATCCGGAAAAAATCAAATTACGAAAGCAAAAAAGACCGTTCTCCCGAGCGGTCTTTTTATTGAATTAACTAATATATTTTTTCAATTTCTCATTATTTCCACAAGCTTATTTTTCAGATCGTCTTCGATCCTGCCGAGAGCCTTTTCGGCTTCCGCACGCTGTCTGCTGCCGTCTTTCTGTATTCGGATAGTTTCCTCTATGGTGTTGATAAGGTTCTGATTTACCTTTTGCAAGGTTTCTATATCAACAATTCCACGGTTGGATTCCTTTGCAGTTTCCACCGTATTTGTCTTCAGAAGCTCGGAATTTTTTATAAGCATTTTATTTGTGGTATCGGTAATTTCACGCTGCATTTTCAGCACTCTCTGCTGATTGTTAAGCCCCATTGCAATAACAAACTGACTTTTCCAGATGGGAATGGTATTCAGCACAGCCGTCTGAATTTTATCCACAAGAACACGGTCGTTATTCTGTATCAGCTTTATCTGTGGGGCAGTCTGAACGGCAATTGTACGGCTCAGTTCAAGGTCGTATATCTTCTTTTCAAATCTGTCAACCTCGTCCTCAAAGTCCCGTACAAGCTGTGCGTCCATGGGATTTCCGCTTGCCTGCGCCTCTGCTCTCAGCTTTGGGATAGTTTCCGTTTTTATCTCCTCAACACGTTCTTTTCCTGCCTGAATATAAAGCCCCAGCTCACGAAAACAGTCAAGATTCTGCTTATACATAATATCAAAAACGCTGATGTCCTTGAGCATATCCATTCTTGCTTTTTCAAGAGCGGCTTCTATTTTGTCGATCTGCACTTCGGCTTTGTTATACCGTTCAGCCAGCTTTTTCAGACTTTTGACCGCATTTTTTACCCCGGGTAGCTTTGATAAAATACCATTGTCATTGGTGAATGATGATGGGTCAAGACTGTTTACCTCTACCACAAGACTTGACAGCAGATCGCCCACCTGTCCGCCGTCCTTTGAGCGAACATTATCTAAAATGGAATCGGTAAATTCCGTCAGCCGACGCTGTGCGCCTATGCCAAACTGCACCGTTGTTCCCGAATCGGTAAGATCAATGCTTTCCTTTATTTCGGCTATTTTTGCTCTTTCTTCGGATGTAAAATCAAGCTGAGTGTTTTCACTCTGCACCGCAAGAGAAGTGTCCTCCTCCACAGCTATGCTTTTTGATTTTGACAGTGTTGCCAAGCTTATTTCCGACATGACTTAATCCTCCAGTTCTTCCATTATGATTTTCATCACCTTGTAATCGGGCATATTTATTACCGCATTAAGCTGCGTCGCAATTCCTTTGACCTTTCCCTCTCCGCCCTCGGAGGAAATGTCGCAGCCGCTTGTTCGGAAGCCGTGCTTTTCCCATGCAAGCTTCTGAATTTTTTCATCGCAGAGAGCCGCCGCTCCCTGCTTTCCTGTTTCATCGAGAGCTATGTAAATATGGGTTGACCACAGTGTTGGTGTTGGATATATGTGATTTTGTGAGAAATGGAAAATTCATTTTGCAATATCAACTTTTCGGTGCTTTCTTGGATTTCAGCTGCTTAGAAAATTCCTGCAAATCCTGACAAGCATCATAACACATCTGATTGTAACGATCAATATCATCGGTGCTGCTGTTGACGGTAAGACCGCTCTTGAAAGCCCGAATTTTCTCACGCCGTTCGTCAAACGCCTTGTTGTATTTCTCCAAAAGGTCGGGATACCCGGAGAGCTTCTTGCGGTAGCTCCTGCATTTGTTGTCGAAATTGAAAT
>JAEDLA010000271.1 GCA_016295545.1 Oscillospiraceae bacterium
TCGACACGTTTTACTGTGTTTCTTGTCATGAAGTCTGCGGAACTTATATATACCTTTCTTCTCTGCTTTGTTCCGAAGATATAGATACGGCTGTGTTCGAGGAAGCGGCCTACTATACTGGTTACACGGATATTGTCTGTTTTACCTTTTACTCCTGATACAAGACAGCACAGTCCGCGTATTACAAGTTCGATTTTTACACCTGCCTGTGATGCCTCAACAAGCTTTTCTATTATTACTCTGTCCGAAAGGGAATTTATCTTTATACCGATAAAGGCTTTCTTTCCGGAACGCGCCTGTGCGATTTCTTCGTCAATCATATCAAGAACCTTATTCTGCAGGCAGAGAGGAGCAACAAGGAGATAATTTGATTCTTCCACAAGATGTCCGAGAGAAAGTGCATTGAATACGTTCAGAGCTTCTGCGGCGATTTTTTCATTTGCAGTGAGGAGGGAAAGGTCGGTGTAGAGTTCGGATGTTTTTTCGTTATAGTTGCCTGTGCCAATCTGAGTTATATATTCTACCCTGTCTCCCTTTTTGCGTGTAATAAGGAGAAGTTTGGAATGAACTTTAAGACCTTTCGGACCGTATATAATGGTGCAGCCTGCGTTCTGAAGAGTTTTTGACCACCCGATATTGTTTTCTTCGTCAAATCTCGCACGGAGTTCAACAAGAACCAGAACGTCAATTCCGCGTTCAGCCATGTCGACAAGAGCCTGTATAATCTTGCTGTTTCGTGCAAGGCGGTACAGTGTTATCTTTACCGATACCACATCGGGATCAGCCGCAGCTTCGTTGAGCATCCGGATAAACGGCTTTATGCTTTCGTATGGATAGTGCAGAAGAATATCCTTTTTGCGTATCTGTTCAGCCATAGGGACAGTGTCGGATACAGCAGGGGATTTTTGTGGTGTGAAAGGTTTGTAGCAGAGAGATTTTTTCTTTTCAAACATCGACCTGAGAGCGAATGTGAATGAGAGATCAAGCGGAGCGGAGGCTGTGAATATCTGATTGTCGCTTATTTCGAGGCGCTTGCAGAGATACTTTACCGATTCGCTGTCCGGGCTTCCGCCGAATACCTGCAGTCGCACAGGAGCAAGTTTCTTTCTCTTTTTTATAAGCTGTTCCATAAGATTTCTGAAGTCAAAGTCGCAGTCAAGGAGAGAATCGTCATCCTCGCTGATGTCTGCGTTTCTCGTTATTCGTACAATAGCCTTTTCAATAATGCTGTAGTTTTCAAACACTTCTGAAGCATATTTTAATATAATATCCTCTGCGAGAACGAACCGGAACGGATTTTTACTCAGCTGGACAATCCGACGGAAAGTATCATTTACAGGAAGCAGACCAAGCTTGATACCTGACTTTGAATCAAGGCGTACAGTTATGTACATTTCCTTGTTTTTTATGAAAGGAAGCGGATGACGCTTGTCTATTATAAGAGGGGAGAGAAGCGGCAGAATCTCTTTTCTGAAGTAATTGCTTATATATGTTTCCTCGTCCTCAGTGAGTTTATCCATCGAAAGCTGTTTTATTCCGTGCTTTTCAAGGAGTTTCATAATATCTCTGTAAGCTTTGTCTTTCTGCGGCTCGATCTTCTTTACCCGTTCAAATATTGCATCAAGCTGTTCGCGGCTTGTCATATTGGTTTTGTTTTCACGCAGCTCCGGATCGGTTTCGAGCTGATCAAACAGCGTTCCTACTCTTACCATAAAAAATTCATCAAGATTTGACTGGAATATTGATGTAAATGTAAGTCGTTCAAGGAGCGGAACTGATGAGTCAAGGGATTCCTGAAGAACACGCTGGTTAAACTTCAGCCAGGACAGCTCTCTGTTGTCATAAATATTTCCGGACATTTTATTCACCTCTGTTTTTTAGTATTATACATAATCGTTTTATTATACTTTATATTATATTATAAAAAGCATCAATTCGTCAAGAATTTCTGTAAGTAATATGGGCGTTTTGTGTATCTTTAACAAAAATGGTATGTGGAATTTACAGATTCGTCAAAATAAAAAACTTGACATTTTGCTAATCAGGTGGTATAATATAGCTTGTATCATGTTTGATGCGAGCTGCGGGTGTGGTGAAACTGGCAGACACGCCAGATTTAGGTTCTGGTGCCGTGAGGTGTGCAGGTTCAAGTCCTGTCACCCGCATATTGAAAAAATCGCAGATGCGTTAGGATTACGCGTCTGCGATTTTTTTGTTGATAAATTATTCCTTAACCGGTGCATTCGGTACCGCATACATTATGCTTGCGGGACCGATGATAAATCCGTTTGCTTTTTTAGCTGCTTCCCTTATCGCGTCAAATCCGAGAAATGCAGCATTCCATTCATCCTT
>JAEDLA010000272.1 GCA_016295545.1 Oscillospiraceae bacterium
TCGCTGTGTGTTGAGGGGATAGCTGAGACGCTTTGTAAAGTTGATTCCGCAAATACTGAAATTTACCGCAGAAATGCCTCCGCCTACAGTGAACAGCTTCATCAGCTGGACGAGGACTTCCGCAGCATGACGGAAAATGCTCCCAATGATGTAATTGTTATCGGAGACAGATTCCCTTTCCGCTATCTGACCAATGACTACGGACTGGAGTACTTTGCAGCATTCAGCGGCTGCAGCTCAGAATCTGAACCGGGTGTTTATACAATGGCATTCCTTATTGATGAAATAAAGGAGCACAGCATTGATACTGTATTTTATCTTGAGTTTTCCACGAAAAAACTTGCTGAAAAGCTGTGCAGTGCTACCGGAGCGGAAATGCTTCCGCTTCACTCATGCCACAACGTTTCAAGAAGTGACTTTGAAAGCGGAGTTACTTACATTGAGCTTATGAGACAGAATCTGAATAATTTAAGGGAGGCGCTGTATTGAAAAATATTCTTACCTGCGATAATATAACCGCCAGCTATGACGGAGTTGACGTAATAAGCGGACTGTCCTTTGCCATAAACGAGGGGGACTACCTCTGCATACTTGGAGAAAACGGTTCGGGAAAGAGTACCCTTATAAAATGCCTGCTTGGAATAAAGCACGCTGACAGCGGAAAAATAATTCTTGGCGAAGGCTTAAAGCATACTGATATAGGCTATCTTCCTCAGCATACGCCAATGCAGAACGGATTTCCTGCAACGGTTCAGGAGGTAGTGATTTCAGGCTGTCTCGGACGGAGGGGAATGCTGCCCTTTTATTCAGCCAGTGAGAAAAAAATTGCTCAGAATGCTATGGAAAAGCTTGGAATAGCTGACCTTGCAAAGCGAAGCTGCCGTGAGCTGTCAGGCGGTCAGCAGCAGAGAATGCTTCTTGCAAGAGCGTTATGCGCCGCAAAGAAGCTTCTTCTTCTTGATGAACCTGTTACCGGACTTGATCCCTCTGCGTCAGCGGAGATGTACAGCATTATTCAGGAGCTTAATCAAAAGGATAAAATGACAATAATAATGGTGTCACACGATATTGAAAAATCTGTTGAATATGCAAGCCGCATTCTGTGCCTTTGCAGCAGCAGCGAGAGCTTTTTCGGTACACCGGAGGAATACTCCACGTCCCACCTGAGAATAAATTTAAGCGGAGATAAAAACTATGACAGAAAATCTTAAATTAATGTTTTCACCGGAATTTTTCACATCAATAATTCTTCCTGCCCTTATCGGAGGAATTGCCGTGACAATATGTGCCTCCCTGCTGGGAGTGACGCTTGTCCTGAAAAAATATTCAATGATAGGTGACGGACTTTCACATATAGGCTATGGAGCGCTGTCGGTTGCGGCTGTTATGAATCTTGCTCCGCTGAAAGTTGCACTGCCTGTTGTGATAATTGCAGCGTTCATTCTTCTGAGACTTGGTTCAGACAGCAGGCTCAACGGTGATTCTGCAATTGCCCTTTTCTCAACGACAGCTCTTGCAGTGGGTATTCTTGTTTCCTCAAAGGCTGGTCTTACAAACGATGTGAGCCACTATATGTTCGGCAGTATTCTTGCCATGAGCAGAAGTGATGTTATCCTCAGTGTGGTTCTTTCAGTTGTTGTTATACTTGCCTTTCTGCTCCTTTACAACAGGATTTTTTCAGTTACCTTTGACGAAAATTTTGCCCGTGCCACTGGTGTAAGATCAGGGATTTACAATATGATTTTTGCAGTCCTGACAGCCGTAACAGTTGTTCTTGGAATGATGATGATGGGCTCGCTGCTCATATCAAGCCTTATTGTTATTCCGGCACTTACCGCAATGCGTATATGTAAAAGCTTTCGTGGAGTTGTGCTTGTTTCGGGAGTTATATCCGTTATAAGCTTTTTGCTTGGAATGTTTATTGCCCTTGCTTTCAATACAGCTCCCGGTGCAAGCATTGTAGTGGTGAATGTTTTCTTCTTTATCATTTTTTCATTTGCCGGACGGCTGAGAAAATGACTCCCTGCTGTAAATTCTGACCTCGTCTTTTTCCTCTGAAATGAAACTCTGCTCTGAAGCTGTACCGGACGTGTTTTTCGGAATGTAGATTTTTACAGCTTCGGCGGCAGAGTTTTTATTATCTGTATTTTTCACGATATTCCTCCGTTCTTTTTTATCAAAATCTGTCGCAATAGTATTGTTCCATGTTTTATAAAAATTATTCGGTTCATAAAAAATTTCAGAGAAGCATTAATTACACTTTTTCGACAGCTGAACGTTCTTTGTTACATCTCATACTAATTCCATATCAACCTGCTGAAAAATTTGTCCGCTATCGTTCCGTCACTC
>JAEDLA010000273.1 GCA_016295545.1 Oscillospiraceae bacterium
ACTCCCTACAGTGTAGGGAGATGTCACGAAGTGACAGAGGGTACGGGCGACCGTTAGGAGCAGCGTCCCCTTAATAAAACCGTACAGGTAAAATTGATTTCCATGAAAATTTTATCACTGTACTTGACAAAAATAACAGGACATGATATAATTAAGAAAAAATCAGAGGAGAACATCTAAAAAATGGATTGCAGATGCTTTAATAACTTTTATTTCTGGCATAACTCAGGCTTCTTTTATGGCTATGAGTTTATTTGCTGTACAGAAAAATAAGTTTCACAAAGCATTTGATTATGAATCTGGGTATAAGAATCGCTGCTTTTTGTGAATAGAAGCAGCGTTTTTTTTGTGCGGTGTTCCCGGGAGGTAAAGTTTTATGATTATTATTCTTAAAGAAAATGCGGGTAAAAATGAATGCGATTCCCTTATTTCCATGCTTAATGAAAAGGGAGTCAAGGTATCCGGCATCAACGGTGTGAACCATAATATTCTCGGTCTTGTAGGCGATACATCAAAGCTTGATATCGAGCTTATCAACGCTCAGCCTGTTGTCGAGAGAGTTCAGCGTGTTCAGGAGCCTTACAAGGCTTGCAACAGACAGTTTCATCCGGACGATACTGTTGTTGATGCAGGAGGAAAGAAAATCGGCGGCGGTCATGTTCAGATAATTGCAGGTCCGTGCTCTGTAGAATCAGAGGAGCAGATAATCTCCACTGCTGAAGCTGTGAAAAAAGCCGGAGCAACAATGCTCAGAGGCGGAGCTTTCAAGCCGAGAACCTCCCCCTATTCATTCCAGGGACTTCACGGTGAGGGCATAAAGCTTCTCCTTAAAGCAAAAAAAGCAACAGGACTTCCAATAGTTACAGAAATAATGTCTGCCGAGCATCTTGACCTTTTTGCTGATGTTGACGTAATTCAGGTAGGCGCAAGAAATATGCAGAATTTTGAACTGCTTAAGCAGCTGGGGCACTCCGACAAGCCTGTACTTTTAAAGAGAGGTCTTGCCAATACTATGGAGGAGCTTCTCATGTCTGCTGAATATATCATGTCAGGCGGAAATAATAACGTTATCCTCTGCGAGAGAGGTATCAGAACCTTTGAGACTTACACAAGAAATACTCTTGATATTTCAGCTGTACCGCTTCTCAAACAGCGTTCACACCTGCCTGTTGTCGTTGATCCCAGCCATGCGACAGGAATAGTATCTCTTGTTGAGCCGCTTTCAAGGGCAGCAATTGCCGTTGGTGCAGACGCTCTTGAAATCGAGGTTCACTGCAATCCCTCAAAGGCTCTTTCAGACGGCGCACAGCAGCTTAAACCGGAGCAGTTTGAGAAAATGATGGAAAATCTCGTTCCCATGATCGAATTCTGCGGCAAGAAGCTGGGGTAAGGTGAGTAATATGAAAACTATTCATGTAAATACAAGCAGTCCCTACGATGTTATAATTGAAAGGGGAAGTGCTGACAACTGCGGAAAATATATTTCAGAAGTCGTAAAATCAAAGAAAACAGCAATAATCACTGACGATATTGTTGATAATCTCTACGGAGACAGAGTGAGAAAATCCCTGACGGACTGCGGATTTGAGCATACTACCTTTGTTTTTAAAAACGGAGAAGCTTCAAAGAATCTGTCAGTGCTCAGTGATATTTACGATTTTCTCTGTGAAAGCAGCATTACAAGAAGTGATACAATCATAGCACTTGGCGGCGGAGTTGTAGGCGATATTACCGGCTTTGCAGCAGCAACATATCTTCGTGGCATAAGCTTTGTGCAGATACCCACAACTCTCCTTGCACAGATAGATTCTTCCGTGGGCGGAAAGACGGCAATCGACCTGAAAAGCGGAAAAAATCTTGCAGGAGCTTTCAAGCAACCCTCTCTTGTAATATGTGACAGCAATACCCTTAATACACTTTCTCCTGAAATTCTTGCTGACGGTATGGCTGAGGCAATAAAGTACGGCATGATTCGTGATGAAAAGCTTTTTGAGCTTATTGCAGGTCATAATCTTGATAATATCAGCGAAGTCATGGACGATGTGGTCTATACCTGCATCGACATTAAGCGTGATGTAGTGGAAAATGATGAGTTCGACAGGGGAGAGCGCATGATACTTAATTTCGGTCATACAATAGGTCATGCCATTGAGGGATATCATAATTACACCAATTACACTCACGGAAAAGGTGTTGCGGCAGGAATGTGCTGTATTACAAGGAGATTTGCTCCGCAGCTTTCCGACAGGCTTGAAGCCTGCGTTAAGGCGTACAGACTGCCTGTGGACACAGAAGCTCCCATGAGTCAGCTTATTCCGTTCTGCTCAAAGGATAAAAAGCGTGAGACA
>JAEDLA010000024.1 GCA_016295545.1 Oscillospiraceae bacterium
AATTTACAGGAAAACTAACACGGGAGGGTGAAATGCGCTCCGGTCGCTCACCGGCGCTTTTTTGTCAGCACCATATCCTTGACTTTCATAAGTCCGGTAGCGGTACTGCGCTCATTTTCGGAAAGCTTCATGGTGATATATTTAATAGTATCCTCATAGTCCGGAATCATAATATGCTCCAGAGCATTTACACGCCGGCGTGTTTTTTCGATTTCGTCCGCAAGAAGCTGACATGACTTCTCCACCTCAGCAAGCCGCAGCATTTTCGGGAATATCTCACTGAGATACCTTACAGCTTCGTCTAAGTCGCAGGAGGTGAAAGCCGTTCCGTAGGAATATATGTCGCTGGAGTTGTCAGTTTTGAATTTTGTACTGAACACAGGGATATTTACGCTCATAACGTTTTGTTCGCCGATTTCCAGTTCAAGCTCCTGTTTGGGGAGCATAAGTGCTGTTTCAAGCTGAGCGTTCTGCATGACCGAGCCTGCAACTGCTATATGAGCGTTAGCCTGACGAACGGCAGCCTCAACCTCCTGACGAAGCTGCTGATTCTCACGAACCATGTCCATAAAACGTCTCATCAGCTCGTCACGCTTGTCTTTCAGCAGCTTGTGACCTCTCCTTGCGGAGGCAAGCTTTTTTTTCAGGTTAGTCAGCTCCATTCGGGTGGGATTAACATTTAATCTTGCCATAGCCGTTCACTCCGTTTCAGTTCTGACCGTCATAGTACTTTTGCAGATATTCCTCGTGGATACGTTTCAGCTCACTGCGTGGGAGAAGCCTGAGCAGCTCCCAGCCGACGGAGAGAGTTTCCTCAATGCTTCTGTCGTTGTCGAAGCCCTGAGATACGTATTTCTTTTCAAATTCATCGGCAAACTGAGCATAAAGCCTGTCAATAGGCGTAAGTGCAGCTTCACCGAGAACCACCATAAGCTCCTTTGCGTCCTTACCTCTTGCATAGGCAGAGAAAAGCTGATTCATTGTATCGGAGTGGTCTGCTCTTGTTCTGCCCTCGCCGATACCCTTGTCTTTAAGTCTTGAAAGTGAGGGAAGTACATCAATAGGCGGATTAATGCCCTTTCTGTAAAGGTCACGGGAGAGGATTATCTGTCCCTCAGTAATATATCCCGTAAGGTCGGGGATAGGGTGAGTTTTGTCGTCCTCCGGCATGGTGAGAATAGGAATCATTGTAATACTTCCGGAGGAATTTTCCTGTCTGCCGGCTCTTTCATACATGGAGGCAAGGTCTGTGTACATATAACCGGGATAACCTCTGCGTCCGGGAACTTCCTTTCGTGCAGCCGAAACTTCACGGAGAGCGTCAGCGTAGTTTGTGATATCGGTAAGGATAACAAGTACGTGCATATTCTTCTCAAAGGCAAGGTATTCTGCCGCTGTAAGAGCCATTTTCGGGGTAGCAAGTCTTTCTATAGCTGAATCGTTGGCAAGATTTATAAACAGAACAGTCCTGTCAAGAGCGCCTGTACTGCGGAAGCTGTTGATGAAGTATTCCGATTCCTCAAAGGTAATGCCCATAGCCGCAAAAACAACGGCAAAAGGCTCGTCACTGCCGGGAACCTTAGCCTGACGTGCTATCTGAGCCGCAAGGTTAGCATGGGGCAGACCGCTTGCTGAGAATATAGGCAGCTTCTGACCTCTTACAAGGGTATTCAGACCGTCAATAGCCGAAACTCCCGTCTGTATGAACTCCTGAGGATATTTTCTTGCAACAGGGTTAATAGGCAGACCGTTAACGTCCATTCGCATATCAGGAATTATCTCCGGTCCGTCATCGATAGGATTTCCAAGACCGTCAAAGACTCTGCCAAGCATATCTTCGGAAACCCCAAGCTCCATCTGATGACCGGAAAAGACAACGCTGCTTTCCTGTAAATTTATTCCGGCAGCATTTTCAAAAAGCTGAACGAGAGCGTTTGTACCGTCGATCTCCAGTACACGGCAACGCCTTTTTTCACCGTTGGTGAGCCTTATCTCTGCCATTTCATTGTAGCTTACATTTTCCACGTCCTTGACCAGAAGCAGAGGACCTGCAGCTTCTTCAATAGTTCTGTATTCTCTTGGCATCAGATTTCCTCCTTTCTGACAGTACTGTCAGTTGAGTTTGAGATTTCCCTGCGGAGCTTTTTGTACTCCTCATCGATTTCGCTTTCGGGAATATATTTGAAACGTCCTATTTTTTCACGTACAGGAAGATTTGAAAGCTCCTCCACGTCAGCTCCCTTTTCAGAAGCGGCACAGGCTTCGTCATGGAAAGCAAGGATAAGCTTTATCATATAAAGCTGCTTTTTCAGGCTGGTATAGGTATCAACTTCATGGAAAGCAAGCTGGTGGAGAAAGTCCTCACGTATAGAACGGGCAGTCTCCATTTTCAGTCTGTCTCCGGGAGAAAGAGCGTCCATACCGATAAGCTTTACGATTTCTTTCAGCTCCGATTCATCATGGAGCAGCTCCATAAAGCGTCCACGAAGCTTCATCCAGTCGGGAGAGACGTTTTCCCTGTACCAGTCAGCAAGCATATCTGCATAGAGCGAATAGCTTGTAAGCCAGTTTATAGCCGGAAAGTGTCTCTGATAAGCAAGGCTGGAATCAAGTCCCCAGAAAACCTTTACAATACGCAGAGTTGCCTGAGAAACAGGCTCGGAGATGTCTCCTCCGGGAGGTGAAACTGCTCCGATAACGGAGAGTGCTCCCTCTCTGCCCTCAGTGCCCTTGGAAATAACTCTGCCGGCACGTTCATAGAACTGAGCAAGGCGGCTGCCGAGATAGGCAGGATAACCCTCCTCACCGGGCATTTCCTCAAGACGTCCTGACATTTCACGGAGAGCCTCAGCCCAGCGTGATGTGGAATCAGCCATAAGAGCAACTGAATAGCCCATATCCCTGAAATATTCCGCAATGGTGATACCTGTATAGACAGAAGCTTCACGGGCGGCAACAGGCATATCTGAGGTGTTGGCGATAAGGACAGTACGCTCCATAAGTGACTTTCCTGTGTTGGGATCGATAAGCTCAGGAAATTCGTTGAGAACGTCAGTCATTTCGTTTCCACGTTCGCCGCAGCCTATATAAACGATAATGTCAGCCTCCGCCCACTTGGCAAGCTGGTGCTGAGTAACAGTTTTTCCGCTGCCGAAAGGTCCGGGAATAGCCGCAACACCGCCCTTTGCAATAGGGAACAGGCAGTCGATAACACGCTGACCGGTAACAAGAGGCTTATCCGGAGAAAGCTTTTTCGCATAAGGTCTGCCACGGCGTACAGGCCATTTCTGCATAAGGGACAGCTTTACCTCGCCCTTTTCCGTTTCAAGGACGCAGACTGTGTCGGTAACATGAAATTCTCCGGCGGAAACGGACTTTACAGTACCGCTTACACCGTTGGGAACCATGATTTTATGGAGAACTATATCTGTTTCGGGAACAGTTCCGATAACGTCACCGGAAGTTACCTTGTCGCCCTCGCTGACAGAGGGAGTAAAGCTCCACAGCCTGTCACGCTTCAGTGAGGGAACCTCGATACCACGTTTGAGAAAGCTGCCGGAGACTTTTCTTATATCGTCAAGAGGACGCTGTATTCCGTCAAAGATACTGCCGATAAGACCGGGACCAAGCTCGGCGCTCATAGGCTCACCGACGGACTCGACCTCCTCACCCGTGCCAAGACCGGAGGTTTCCTCGTAAACCTGAACGGAGGCTCTGTCACCGTGCATTTCGATTATTTCGCCGATAAGACGCTGCTTGCTGACACGAACCACGTCAAACATATTAGCGTCACGCATACCCTCTGCAACAACGAGAGGACCTGATATTTTAACTATTTTACCAATACTGCTCATCTGGTAACGATACCTCTTTTCTAACTTAGTATATCCGAGCCTACGGCTTTTTCAACGGCTTCGTGGAGATTTCTCATTCCGTCACCTGTATTTCCGGTTATTCCGGGAATAAGGATTATTGCAGGCAGCCGTGAATTTCTGTATCTGCCGATAGTTTCCTGAACTCCGGCAGCCGCTGCTTCGGTGATATATATAACAGCAAATCCGTTCTGCGCAAGCTTCGGGATAAGCCTGGATACTTTTTCCGGCTGTGTTTCGTGAAAAACCGAAAGACCGAGAGCCGCAAAGCCGGAAACGCTCTCACGGTCGCCGATTACAGCAGCTTTATACATAGAGCCGTCTCATCCTTTCCGTAATTGTTTCAGGTGAAGCTCCGCAGCTCCGGCAGACAAGAAGAATACGGAGATTTTTAATCTCTGTTTCCTTTGCTATAAAGTAGGCTGCCAGCGGTTCAATGCCGAAAGCCTTTGTTTTTGCAGATTCCGCAAGCTCCATAACAGCGTCGTCGCACCACTTTTCAAAGGCGGCAGGAGAGCGTGAAAGACAGTCCGCAGCTTCGCTCCACTGAGTATCACCCAGCCAGCTGATAAAGGAATCAGTGCCTTTCATAGCTTCACGGACAAGAGTAGTCCTGTCAAGCTCCGGACTGCCGCATACAGCTGTTTCAAGGAAGCTCTGAGATTTTTTCATAATGCTGCACCGGTATGCTGTTTTAATGTCGCAGCAGACCGTGACAAGCTGTGCATACTCCGTCATAAAGCCGCTTTTCAGCCTTTCAGCTTCTTCCTGCATAGCTCTGAGAGCCGCAGTATCAAGAACAGCCTCTGCAAGCTGACCGTCAAGGCTTTCCGTCAGTATTCCGTAGGCTTCGGCGGCAGCTTCTGTCATATAGTCAGGCAGCATATCAAACTGCTTAGAAGCAACTACAGAGGGCAGCTCAGCTAAATTCAGGGAAGTAGGCTTTATAAAGAGCCTTTCCGGTTCAGTATTCATTATAAGAGCTTTCAGTGCCGCTTTCAGGTTGTGAAAATTATTTCTGTAAAGAAGTATTTCAAGCTCACGGTCATGGGGAGCGTAATTGCTGAGAAAGTCCCATGTTTCGCCGGATTCGGCTTCAAGGGCGCTTAATATCTCCTCACTGCTGCCCGCTGTATTTCTGCCTGTAGAAGCAAGAATATCCCGAAGCTCGCTGTCGTTTTCAGCGGCAGTCATTCTGACTATATCCTGCTGAGTAAGGAGCATACCCTCAAGAGCACGTACAGCGCCTACAGCACTTGCAAATTCGGTACTCATAGGCTCACCTCTCAAACATTACAGCCGCCGCCGTATCTCTGATATTGTTTTTTTCAGCTTCGGCAATTGCCCTGAAAGAGCAGTTTTCCGAGATATTTCCGTATCTTAGAATAAATCCGTCAGCAATGTCAGCCGGTTCGGGAGATATTTCAATAGTGCTTCCCCTTGTTTCAGCAAGGACATTCAGGCTCTTTTCAAAGCCGGAGGGCAGCCGTGAAAGGTCTTTTTTACCGAAGTAAAGCACTCCGGAGCCTTTTCTCATGTATTTTTCAGCAAGTCTGAGAATAACTGCAAAATACTCATCGTCAGGCAGTGAAGCAACCTTTTCAAGAGCTGTTTCAGCCGCTTTGTCAATGCATTCTATCCTGCAGCGGAGAAGCTCTCTTTTCATCTCAGAATCAATGGAATTACAGGAGCTTTCATATTTAAAAGAGCAGTTCTTTCTGCACCTTTCCAGAACAGCGTCATAGGCTGACTGTGCTTTTTTTTCGCCCTCAGAGCGTATTGAAGCGCTTTTTTGCTCAGCCTGACTGACTATTGAACCGGCGGTTTGCTTTGCCTGAGCTTCAATGGTGCTGAGAATTTTGTCAAGTCCCGGCATATACAGTTCCTCCCTTTCGTGAAATTTTCTGCAAATCAGACTGCAATGTTGTAAATGAGAAGAATTGAAACAAGCAGTGCAAGGATAGCGTAAGTCTCAACCATTGCAGCCATGATGATACCTTTACCGTTCTGGTCAGGCTTCTTGGCAGTAATGCCCACACCTGCGGCAGCGGCTCTGCCCTGAGCAATACCGGAGAAAAGTCCGACAATGGCAATAGGCAGTGAAGCGGCAAAGAACATAAGTCCCTGAGCAACAGTAAGCTCTGCGGGATTGCCGCCGATAATACCGATACGGCTCATAAGGAGAATTGCTGTAAGAAGTCCGTAAAGTCCCTGTGTACCGGGAAGAAGCTGGAGAATAAGCACCTTGCTGAACTTGGACGGATCAACTGAAACAACGCCTGCAGCGGCTTCACCAACAAGTCCAACGCCCTTTGCGGAGCCGATTCCTGCGAAGAGAGCAGCACAGACTGCTCCTAAAACTGCTAATGCAATACCAAAACTATTCATTGATAGATTCCTCCTTGAATTTTATATAATTGGTCTTTACCTTTAAAGGACTGAAAGCACGTCCGCCGCCCTCATAGAATTTAGAGAACAGCTCCACGAACTGCAGTCTGTCGGTGTGAACATAAGCGCCTAAGAGGTTGATTGCCAGATTAGCGGTATGTCCGACAATAAATACAACTATGAGCAGAACAGCCTTTACGGCGATATTCTGAGGCATAGTACCGATAAGGTTGATAACTCCGGCAATGCTTCCGGTGGCAAGTCCCAGAGCAAGAAGCCTTGAATAGGAAAGAATGTCGCTGAGGTAGCCTGTCGCCGTATTGTACAGAGCGTACAGACCGCCGAAGAACTTGCCGAAAATGGACTTTGAGCTTCGTCCGGCTGTAAGAACCAGAAGAACAACGCCTGCAATAGCCATGTACTTTCCGATTTCCTTTAAAATACCGGGAACGTCAGTGAGAATGCCTGCGGCAAGGGGACAAACGCCGAGAATGGTCAGATAGACCGGAACTGTATCGAGAAAGGCGTCAAGTTTTTTTCCCTCGTTCCACTGCATTCTGAATGAGACTGCAAGACCTAAGAAAAGGTGAGCGATTCCCAGTGCAAAGGAGTAGAGCAGCAGCTTGATAGGATCGTCAAGAGGCTCAAACCAGAGAGCAATGCTGCCTATCTCTTTTCCGAAGAATTCACGTCCCACCACCTGAACGATATCACCGAACCAGCTGCCGAAAAGAGCACCGAATATAATGGTGGAAATACCGCAGTTGCGGAACATTGTAAGTGTTTTGCGCATATTTTCTTCAAGCTTCAGCTTTTTGAGAGCTATCATTGTGCCGATGACCATAATAAGACCATAGCCTGCGTCTGAAAGCATCATGCCGAAGAAAAGGTAGTAGAAAAATGACATGACCGGTGTGGGATCAACGTCTTTTTTTCCCGGCAGAGCGTACATTTCCGTGATTCCCTCAACAGGAGCTGAAAAGCGGCTGTTTTCAAGAAGAACAGGTACGTCCTCCTCATCACCGGGAGTATAGAAGCGTATGGCGGCAGTATATTTCGAGTTTATTTCCCTGCTGATAGAATCAGCGTATTTCTCAGGAATATAGCCTGTGAGAACAAAGGTATTCTCAGTGAATGCAAGAGAATTAAGCGCTTCATACTTGTCCTTGCGCATCTGCAGGTAGTCAGCGGCAAATTCAAGCTTGTCACGGTGAGCGGAAAGCTCCTTTATCCTGTCGGTACAGCCGGAAATATCTTCTTTAAGAGAAGCAATTTCATCATTCAGCTGTATTTTCAGCTCTGCGGGAGTTTTGCTTTCCGGTTCGGAGACAGCCACAAATGAATGCTGCCTCAGCGTATCACTGACCTCACCGGAGCAGTCCTTGCTGCAGATAACAAAAAGATTAGTCTGTGTCTTGCCGGAACAGAGAATCTCCCACCAGCATTCATCGGGAAGAAGCTCCTCCAGTTCCTCGTCAGTGAGTTTTTCCGGAACAGTTCCGATAAAGCTGACGGTTGAAGCAGTTCCCCTGAAATTAAGGGGGATATCCAGCGTTTCCCATTGTTTAAGCATATCGAGCCTGATATTTGACTGGGCAATTGAAGCTTCGCAATCAGTAATAACACGGTTGCAGCGGATTATTTCAGCGGCGCACTGCATGATTTTTTCCATTTTTGCCGCTTCTTTTCCGAAGCTGTGCTTTTCGATTTCCGTCCTGCCGGAAAAGCTGTCCAGCAGAGAGGTCTTTGCCGGCGCTCTTGTATTGAGAATTTCAAGAGCCTGAACGGCGGTGCTCCGGAATTTTTCAAATTCGCTGATAACCGAGTTAACATTTGTTTTTACAAGCTCAGGTTCACTGCAGTTGCAAAGCTCCACAACGCCACGGCGCTGGAGCAGCTCCACAATTTTCTTGCTGTCAGTAAGCAGGGCGACAAGCTCGATTTTCTGCATTTTAAGCTTCGCCATATATTACATCACATCCTTTCCGGGTTATGACTATCCGAACAGAAGATTAATAAGTGCGTCAACAGTTTTGTCCTTGTTTTTGTCAGCGGCTGAATAAAGCTCAGCCTTGTCCGCCGAGAATTTTTCGGCAGCCTTTCGCCTGTATTCATCGATACGAAGCTCATTTTCCGACTGAAGCCTTTCAGCTTCCTGTTCAGCTTCAGCAGTTTTTTTCCTTACAGCTTCTTCGGCGGAGCTTTCAGCGTCAGCAATGATTTTTTTGCTTGTCGCCTTTGCCTCAGCAATAAGGCTGTCAGAGGCTGATTCGGCTGAGAGTACCTTTTTTACTGTATCAGAAACCATATAAAATCACTCCTTTCTGCGTGAGCAAGGCTTCTGCAAAACAGAAAGGGAGCTATCTCTACAGACAGCTCCCAAAAATGATATTCAGAATTTGCCTAAATAATAACATATTTCGGGGCTGTTGTCAAGCGCCGTGAGATAACTTTGTCAGAATAGACAACACTTTTCAACCTGTTATAATCCCTTTTTGCCAAATAGGACTGTTCAGTTTATTCTGCATTATTTTGTGCAGAATCAAAACCATTATCTGCGGAAATAGTATCCATTGAAAGCAGTCATTTTATATGTTGTACTTTGAAAATCAAAGAGAGTTGTGCAATGTGCTTAATAAATTTCTGCGTAATTGTGCGATGTGTAAAAATAATAAAAATCCCTGATATTTTTTCAGAAAACTATTGACATTTCATAAAAGCTGTGGTATTATATAATCAAGGAAAGGGAAGAAGGTTAATGAAAAGCCGGTGCAGATGTTTCCGGCAGGTACCTTAACTTGATTCCGAGCTGCATTTACTTGGCTTGAGCTTCGCTCAATGTAAATGAAACCAGCGGAAAGGTGTGTGAGTCCAGTGGAAGAAAGTATCGAGCAGCAGCGTGAAGCCGGCGGGCTCGCTGTATAATTAGTTTATTTTGTGGGATTCAGCGCAGCATTGACTGCTTCAATCCATTAAGTGAATTTTTGAGAGAAATTAATTATAGGGCTGACGTAAATCGCTGCACAGGACTTCGGCTTCGTGATCTAAACTCTTATTTGGATACAGGATTATCTGAAATTTCGACAATGAGTCTTTAGATATATTAAGCCACAAAATTTAAAGTAAAGGTTGAGTCCAATGAGATAATTACTTTTGATTCCTTGTTTATTAAACTGAAAAGGTGGTACCAATGGAGAAATAATTCCATTTCTGAAAGCCATGCTGCTTTCAGCAGATTTAGTAAAACTTTGATGAAAAGGTGAGACCAATGGCTGCTTTTTAGGACGCATTACTTATCATAACGAAGGAATGTGATACTATGAAAGATTTCAGGTTTAAACTTAAAGAATAATCTGAAAGGGTGAGTCCACAGGGTAATTTTGCTAAGTGATGAAAGTCGCTTAAAATTTCAACGATTAAACTTACAATTGAATAAAAAATAAACCTCAGGCTTATGTCTGAGGTTTTTCATTTGCATTCAGTATTTTCTTACGGTACTGGTATGCCGCCTGTTCCTGCTTGTTTTCACCGAAATGATAATATACACGGTCTTTCAGTGCGTCCGGCAGGTACTGCTGCTCCACATAATGATTGGGGAAATTGTGGGGATACTGGTAATTTTGTCCCACTACAGCAGCTCCCTTGCCGTCAAAATGCTTGTTCTGCAGGTGACGGGGGAAGTCAAGTGCGTCACAGGAGCGAACGTCCGCCATAGCTTCGTCTATCGCAAGGACGCTGTTGGATTTTGGTGCGGTGGCAAGCATGATTACTGCTTCGGCAATAGGAAGCCTTGCCTCAGGAAGTCCAAGCTGCAAAGCGGAGTCCACACAGGCTTTCGTTATCACTATTGCCTGCGGATAGGCAAGTCCCACGTCCTCAGCGGCAACGCACAGAAGCCGCCTGCACAGGGAAATTATGTCTCCTGCCTCCATAAGCCGTGCGGCATAGTGAAGTGCGGCGTTTTCATCAGAGCCTCGTATGGACTTATGCAGGGCGGAAAGAATGTCATAATGCTGGTCACCGTCCCTGTCGTATCGCATATTGCTGCGCTGGGACAGTATTTTCAGCGAATCCAAAGTTATTGTTATCTTCCCCTCAGAGGCTTCTCCGCAGACAGAGCAAAGCTCCGCCGTATTGATAGCTTTGCGGACATCACCTCCGCAGCCGTATGCAATAGTTCGGCAGATTTCGTCATCAGCAATTATCTCAGTGCCGGAATCCTCAGAAATAAGGCGGAATGCTCGCTTAATTGCCGGAATTAGCTGGTCGGCTGAAACAGGCTTGAACTCGAACACAGTGCTCCGGCTGATAACGGCGTTATATACCGAAAAATAGGGATTTTCCGTTGTAGATGCAATCAGCGTTATATCGCCGTTCTCTATGTATTCCAGGAGACTTTGCTGCTGCTTCTTGTTAAGGTACTGTATCTCGTCAAGGTAGAGGAGAATTCCGTTTTCAGCGCCGAAAGTGCCGATTTCTCCAACAATGTCCTTAATATCGGATACCGAAGCAGTCGTACCATTCAGCTTGTGCAGGCTCATGCTGCAATTTTCGGCTATAATTCGGGAAACTGTTGTTTTTCCTACTCCCGACGGACCGTAGAATATCATGTTGGGGATTCTTCCGCTGTCGATGATTCTCCGCAGCGGCTTTCCGGCAGCAAGCAGATGCTCCTGTCCTACAACGTCGTCAAGGGTTTTCGGACGAATTTTATCAGCTAATGGTGTGGACATATCATGCCTCCTTTGTGTATTTCCGTAATCAGGATTTTTGTTAGTTGTCCTCCTAATTTATTGAGGGAAACCCTTTTGAAAAAGGGTTCTCCC
>JAEDLA010000274.1 GCA_016295545.1 Oscillospiraceae bacterium
CTCTCCAAGACTAACAGATTTAACGTTATCCATTATTTTTATTGGAATTGAGGAATCAAAATCACCATAAATACTTGATTTCCCATTTCCAATCTGCCCATCACAATTCGATCCCCACATATAAAGACTTCCGTCTTCTGTTATTGCTCCGCTGTGAGCATCTCCAAGACTAACCTCTTTTACTGCGCCCATAGGCGTATTTTCAGACGGTTCGGTAGTCGTTACAGGTTCTGTAGGGGTTGTCGGGTTGTAAGGCTCTTCCTTAACAACATTGCCAAGACGTCCTCCCCCGCCCTGATGATAACTGTTTTCAAGCATCCACAGGTAAACGCATTTCGGTGAACGCTCAACGCTGAATTTCTTAGTTCTTGAAAAACCGTCGCAGGTAACAGTTATCTTATGTTCTGATTCGCCCGGAAGATAAAATCTCACAACTCCTCCGGTATCGGTCATGTAGGTCTCTTCATCATCGTCTATCTTGACCAATGCTGCACTGAAAGGCTGCAGGTCCTCTCCAAGAACCACAATGGTTATCCTGAACTGCTGCCACGGGCATGTTCCGTAGTTATAATCATTATGATCTGCGGAATAATAAAGATCTGCTATTTTGAAATCCTTGCTGGCTAATTCCTTGGAAAGCTTTATCTTGTCGGAATCAAGGAATGTAAGGTCTATTGACAGTGCAAAATTTACCGTTATATCTCCTGAAAAACAGACCTCACACTCATGATATTTGTCCGCTTCTATAGCGGCTTCTGAATTGTAAAGCTCCCTTTCCATGGAAATTTCCGCCATTGCACTGCCCGTAAAGCCAAGCCTTGCAATCTTGCTGCTGATAATACTTACGTTAGGCTCAAGTTCAACGCCAAATGCCAGCTTACCCTCAAGCTTCATAGTATCCTTGTAACACGGCTTTGTTGACAGATTATGAAAATAGTTGTCTTTTTTTGTATGCTCAAAATTAAAGCCTACTGTTGCAGTAAGCGTTCCGCTTGTTTCAAAGGATACGCTTGCCTCTGTAACAAATTTTGGAATAACTCCCACATTCACTCCCGGGAAAATCATCATATCAAATGAACCCAGACTGATTTTTTCCTCGATTTTTCCGGTAAGAGTAAACTTGATTGCCAAAGTGTTATCTATCTTGAACTCAATAAACTGTCTTTTAAGCGACAGATACAGCTTTATTGAAAATTCAGCTGAATAGTTCAGACTTCCTGTAAGTGTAAAAATGCCGGCTTTCGCCATATTCACTTTCAGTTTTGCCCCAACCGGTACAACGCCGTCGTCCTCAATTTCTCCGAATGCCCTTGTCTTCGAAGCATAGCTCTTAACTGACTGCTGTGAAGAATCCTCTTCAGATTCAGTGAATCCCTCAAACGTAAGACCATCGCTGAGGGTTGACGGGTCGTAGTCCGCTGCTCCTGCCTGCTTTGAAGAGGCGATTTTAACATAGTCAAAAACCTCCTCCATTGAGGTGTCCTGACCGGTTATGGTTATTGCAGTTCCGTCAGTTTCCGCCGACTCTACCTTTACAATAAGTACTTCTCCGCTTTCCTGTTCACAGGCTAAAATGTCACCGTTCTGCAAGGCTGCGACATTGCTGTCCGGATTTTCTATGACGTAGATTTCCTGTTCCTCGTCCGCAGATACAACCTTATTGGTTTCACCAGAGGATTCTGCTGTAACAGTACTTTCGCTGTAAATCGCAAAATTGTTGGTGCTGTCATCATCAAAATTCAGTACTCTTTCCTCGGCAAAATCATCAGTGGTAAGCGTCAGGATTTCCTGCATTTCCTGCGTGTAATATGATGATTCATAAGCGTTGCAGAGTGGTTTAAGCGTTTCAGTATCAATCAGAAAAGCTTTGACTACATAATACTGCGGCATAGCGTCAGTTTCAATGGTCACCTCTGCGCTTGTGTCGTCTGCCAGTACCGCTGTACTGCCCGAAGCAAGCATCTGTTCACCATTTTCATCGTAGACTGCTGCAACAAGTGTACAGTCACGGTCTGTTTCAAACGTTACGGCAGCATTGGTGCCTGTAACCTCAATTGAGTAAACTCCGGATCCGTTTGCTTCAAGCTGTTCGGAATATTCTCCGTTAAGCTCGTCTGCAATCAGATTTCCTAAGGAACTGCTGCCCTCAATGGACAAACCATTTTCAATTGAACCGGTTTCTGACGGTTCGGTTTCTGTGGCTGTATCAGTTGCAAATACCTCAAAAGGCACGCATGTCAGCAGTGTTACTGCTGATACAACCAGCGAAATTATCTGTTTAAGTTTCATGGCGTCCTCCTATATCATAAAAATTTCAATTTATTATACCATG
>JAEDLA010000275.1 GCA_016295545.1 Oscillospiraceae bacterium
GGAGGTTATCCGTTCCGGCGGAGAAATCCTCGCAGATTGATTTTTATATAAAAACAGGCAGCTTGAATAAGTCACTGCCCGTTTTTTGCTGTGCAGGAAATTATTTAAGGGGACGCTGTCCCCTTAAAATCCCCTGCCAAAGGGACAAAGTCCCTTTGGAATCCCCCGTCTCATATTGATATACCCCATAAAGGGGTATATCAATATGAGGAGGTAACCAAGAAACATTGTTCACTGACAAATGATTAAGAGCATAGTCCCCTTAAATAATACCATACAAGTAAAAATGATTTATGTATTCGTAACAATATTACCCTTGACACCCATTTAATCCCATGTTATAATGTAATTATCAAAAATAAAAGAGGAATTTTAAAATGCAGAAACCTGAAATTTTATATATGGTCGTTCCCTGTTACAATGAGGAAGCGGTTCTCCATGAAACAGCTAAACAGCTTAAAGAAAAATATCAGTCGCTTATCAGCCGTGAGCTTATCTCGAAGCAGAGCCGTGTTGTTTTCGTAAATGACGGCTCAAAGGATAAAACATGGCAGATAATTCAGGAGCTTCACAGTGAGGATCCGGAATTTTTTTCCGGTATAGACCTTGCTCACAACAGCGGTCATCAGAATGCCGTGCTTGCCGGACTTATGACAGTCAAGGACATCTGCGACATGGCTATCACTATGGACGCTGACCTGCAGGACGACATCAACACCATTGACGCTATGGTGGAGGAGTATTACAAGGGTAATCAGGTAGTCTACGGCGTAAGAAGTGCCCGTGAGACTGATACCTTTTTCAAGCGTTTTACTGCTGAAAGCTTCTATAAGTTCATGAAAGTAATGGGAGCTGACGTGGTGTACAATCATGCAGATTTCCGCCTTATGAGCAAACGTGTTCTTCAGGAGCTTGCAGGCTTTAAGGAGGTCAATCTGTTCCTGAGAGGTATGGTTCCGCTTATCGGCTTCAAGAGCACTAATGTTTACTATGAGCGTCATGAGAGATTTGCAGGCGAAAGCAAGTATCCCCTTAAAAAAATGCTTGCCTTTGCAATAAACGGAATTACTTCGTTCAGCGTAAAGCCGCTGAAAATGATAACAAATATCGGATTTTTCACCGTTGTTGTCAGTGTGTTAGCATTTATCTGGGCGTTTGTATCAAAGTTTCTGGGCTATACGGAGCTTGGCTGGTCCAGCACTATCTGTTCAATATGGCTCATCGGAGGAATACAGATATTCTGTCTTGGAATTATCGGCGAATACGTTGGAAAAATATACGCTGAGGTCAAGCAGCGTCCACGCTTTATCGTTGCGGAGTTCCTTAACGATACCGGAACAGAAAGCATTGAAAAGGATACTGAAAAGAAATAAATACACATAAATTTAAGCCTGAGAGCGGATAACTCTCAGGCTTATTTTGTTGTATATGTTAAAAATCCTTTGTTCCTTTGTACTGTTTCTGATTATTTGTATGGCAGGGAAACAGTATCAGCCTGCAAAACCATACCTTGTATCTGAAACAACATCTTCCTCATAGTACCCATAACCGTCCTCATGGTACTCGTCGCCGTCATAGATTGTTTCGTCAGATTCACTTTGTATATCTTTGAAATACTTGTCGAAAAGCTTTTCAGCAAGCTCACGGTTGTTGTCTCTGTCAGGTATGATAAGCATATTACTGCTGATGCTGCCGTTTTCAGTTATAATAAGCACTGCAGCAGGTCTTTCACCAAAGTTCATGGAAGTAGCAGAATTGATGAGCTTAATTAAATCCTTGTCGTTTCTGAGACTGCTCAGACTAACTGTACCCGGACAGTTGTGATATGAGTTATAACGACCATAAGTAGCGGTGGAAGTAAATCCGTTATGAACGGTTTCGTGCGGATTTGATTCGTATGCATAGTAGTCTGTGCCGTATTCCGCATAGGATTTCAGATCACTGATAAACCTGAAATCAGTATAAAGATCAATTCCGGTGTCTGAGTAACGGTAATCCCTGAGAGTATTTTCGGTAATAAGGTTTTCATCGGTAAGCTCTGCGTTGGGCAGGTTAAGGCTCTGAAGCAAAGCTATTGTGTTTTTAAAGCTTGTGCGGACTATATAATCATTGATATAGCAATAAACCGGCGAATTAACAAGTTCATCTTCTGTCATTGCAAGTAAATCCTGTCTGTAGGCATCATGGAGAGCTATAACTTCATCGTGGTCAATGAGCTGTACATCAATTTCTTTCAGAAGCTTATTGGTAATACGTATT
>JAEDLA010000276.1 GCA_016295545.1 Oscillospiraceae bacterium
TTGCCAGCCTGATATATTTTATGAGTTGTAAGTTTCCATTTGCCGCTTTATCATTTTTAGGAGCATTTTTCTTAGCTTCAATAGCTACCTGATTCAGTTCATCAGTAAGCGTTTTCAGACGTTCTTCCTTAGACTCAAGCTCTGCCTGCTGAGGGAAAGGTTCAGATGCGATTTTCTGTGCTTCTGCGTAATCCACTTTCAGTCTGGAAAGATCGGTTCTAACCTCATCAATTCTTCGGTCAATGTTATATAAAGCAGATTCGATTCGATTGAGATTATGAGCAAAGCTTTCAATTAACTTTGCTGTATGCGGATAAGCACCATTCATTGTTGCCGTCATACCACCGTCCATAGTCTGACTATGAACCGTGACAGAAAGCGGAAATCCCTGAAACTCACCGATTTTAACAGGAGTATCAGCATACTTGACAGAAAGTGCGGCGGTTTCAAATGCTTTGGCAGCTTCTTTTCGATCTGTGTATTCTGTGCCATCAATTGTAATTTTGAATACAGGAAGTTTTCGCTCAGGATCGATGGGGAGTTTTCTCAAAGCTTCACGGTCAGTATGAAGATTATCAAGTGCTGTACTCAGTTTTGCTTCTTTATCAGGAAAAGCTTTTATCTTATCCTGCATTTCATACACTGTGTTCTGGTGTTCACTTGCAAGTACTTTTAACTCCTTAACTTCATTGTCAAGCATAAGCTTTTCCTTGATACGCTCGTCACCTGTACAAAGAGCCTTGATTTCGGAGTATGTAAGAGCCTGCTGATCTACGTCTTCACACTTTCGGGCAGGAGTTTTAGAGGTCATGATCTGAGAAATGAATTTCTGCTTATTTTCCAAAGTCTGATATGAATAAGCATCAAAAGTTCCTTTAGTCACATAACGATAGATTTGAACATTCTTGTTTTCATTACCCTGACGAATGATTCTTCCTGCGCGCTGTTCCAGATCAGCCGGTCTCCAGGGAATATCAAGGTCATGGACAGCAATAAGTTTCTTCTGGACATTTGTACCTGTACCCATTTTTGCTGTTGAACCGAGCAATACTCTGACTTCGCCTTTACGAACCTTATCAAAGAGCTCAGCTTTCTGCTTCTCTGTTTTGGCATCGTGAATGTAGGCTATCTCACTTTCGGGAATACCCTTAGCGGTCAGTTTTGCCTTAATATCGTCATATATGCAGAAGTCGCATTCTTCCTCTAATGACTCCCTTTCGGCAGCCGATTTCTTATCAGCGGCATCGTCAGAATCTTTGCCTTCAATTTCTGTTTCCGCCGAGGACTTATGTGGTACACCCAAATCACAGAAAATGATTTGGGTGAGCTTGTCCTCAGCCGTTTCAGCGTGAATTCTTGCAACATTCTCTACACATTGATTAAGTTTTGTAGAAGGATCATCCTCAAAAGATGGATCAATCAGACGTGGATCAAGTCCGAGCTTTCGTCCGTCCGAGGTGATCTTCAACATATTGTCGATAGAAGGATCAATATTTCCTGCATTGATAGCGTCAGCTCTGTCAGCAAGTTCGTCAACAAGCTCTTTCTGAAACGGAGTTGCTTCAACCTGAACAACTTTGTATTCACAATCCGGAACATCGAGTTTCAGCGTATCAGCAGTACGAATGTCAGCAATCTGCTTAAACATCGACATAAGTTCAGGAAGTCCCGAATACTGTGCTATCCTCGTTCTCTCCTTGAATTTGTTTCCAGCAGGAGCTAACTCCCAATCTGTTTTCTGCTGACCGAATACAGACACCCAATTATCAAAGTGTTGCAGCCCATGATCTTTCAGAAAATCGTATTCGAGATAGCGCATCATCGTGTGAAGTTCTGTAATAGAATTGCTCAAAGGCGTTCCAGTTGCGAAAACTACACCCTTGCCGTCTGTTTTCTCGTCAAGATATCGACACTTGAGAAATAAATCAAGAGCTTTTTGTGAAGCGGAATTTGAAATGCCTGCTACATTGTTCAGTTTTGTTGAGACGAACAAATTTTTGAATAGTGATAGGTAATCCTTTGATATTATCTCTGGATTTTCCCCCACTCTACACCGTACATGAGAGTTTCCTACTCATACGGCGTGCTATCATTCAACATAATCATGTAATAACATAACTGTATTACAAAGAAATAACCTTATATTTCTGCAAGATTTAAGAGCTTTGGTTTCTTCTTTGTCAAAGTCAGTTACTCTTCCTGTCAGGATTTCGCTTTTCTTAGTCTTACCCGAACCTTTTGTTTTCAGTTATTTAAGTT
>JAEDLA010000025.1 GCA_016295545.1 Oscillospiraceae bacterium
CGATTCCGTCACCCTTTAAGAGTGCAATATTATATTCCATTTTTATTCTCCTTTATGAACTGACTGAAGCTCAATCATTTTATACTTCCGTTGGCAATAGAGGAAATCAGACCGCCGTTCTCGATGATTTTCTGAATAAACTCAGGGAACGGAGCAGTTTTGTACTCCTTTCCTGTTGTAAGGTTGCGGATAATTCCGTTATCAAGGTCAGCCTCTACCTTGTCGCCCTCTGAGATCTCCTCAGCAGCTTCGGGACATTCAACGATAGCAAGACCAATGTTAATGGAGTTTCTGTAGAATATTCTTGCGAAGCTCTTTGCAATAACAAGGGAGATTCCGCTTGCCTTTATAGCAATGGGAGCGTGCTCTCTTGACGAGCCGCAGCCGAAATTCTGCCCGGCAACCATGATATCACCTTTCTGAACTCTTGAAACAAAGGTAGTGTCCAGATCCTCCATACAGTGTGAGGCAAGCTCAGCGTGGTCGCTTGTATTAAGATATCTTGCAGGGATAATAACGTCTGTATCAACGTTGTCGCCGTATTTTATAACTTTACCATCAAATTTCATTATGCCATTACCTCCTCCGGACTTGAAATTCTGCCAGTTACAGCGCTTGCAGCGGCAACTGCCGGGCTTGCAAGGTAAACCTCTGACTCAGGGTGTCCCATTCTGCCCACGAAGTTTCTGTTAGTTGTAGCTATTGCACGCTCGCCCTTTGCAAGAATGCCCATATATCCGCCAAGACACGGACCGCAGGTAGGTGTTGATACTACAGCGCCGCTTTCAATGAAGATTTTCAGCAGTCCCTGTTCCATAGCGTCAAGGTATATCTGCTGAGTAGCCGGAATAACGATCACACGAACTCCGTCGGCACATTTTTTGCCTTTGAGTATCTCCGCAGCTATCTGTAAATCCTCCAGTCTGCCGTTGGTGCATGAACCGATAACTACCTGATCTATCTTAATATCGCCTATTTCATCAAAGGTCTTTGCATTTTCAGGCAAGTGAGGGAATGAAACTGTAGGCTTTACGGCTGACAGGTCTATCTCGATAACCTCGTCATACTCAGCGTCTGCGTCAGCCGCATAAACAGCAGGCTCAGCTGCACCGTGCTCTCTGAGGTAAGCAAGAGTAATATCGTCAACAGGGAAAATTCCGTTCTTTGCACCGGCTTCAATAGCCATATTGGAGATGCAGAGACGGTCGCTCATTGAAAGCTCGGAAACACCCTCTCCGGAAAATTCCATAGAGCGGTAAAGTGCTCCGTCAACGCCGATTTTTCCGATAATATGGAGGATAACGTCCTTGCCTGAAACATACTTGTTAAGCTTGCCTGTCAGGTTGAATCTTATTGCAGAGGGAACCTTGAACCATGCCTTTCCCACAGCCATTCCGCAAGCCATATCAGTTGAGCCTACGCCTGTTGAGAAAGCTCCCAGTGCTCCGTATGTACAGGTATGGGAATCTGCACCGATAACCACGTCGCCGGCTGTAACCAGTCCTTTTTCCGGCAGCAGAGCGTGTTCGATACCCATTTTTCCTGCGTCATAAAAGTGAGTTACCTGCTTTTCACCGCAGAAATCACGGCACATTTTGCACTGCTCAGCAGCCTTGATGTCCTTGTTAGGAGCAAAATGGTCCATAACCATAGTTACCTTGTCTTTATCGAAAACGCTGTCCTTATTCAGCTTGCTGAACTCCTTGATAGCCACCGGTGAAGTAATATCATTGCCCAGCACACGGTCAAGCTTTGCCAGTATGAGCTGTCCTGCACAAACTGAGTCAAGACCTGCGTGAGCTGCAAGGATTTTCTGAGTCATTGTCATACCCATTTGTATAATCATTCCTTTCAATCTTATTTTAAATAGATAAATCAGAAGTTAACTTAAATTTTTGATGAACTTTTTCAAATCTAAATAGCAGGCAATAGATGCTGCGATACCCAAGGTTATTCCAATCAAAATAGGTGGTAATTCTGTGCCTAATGATAAGCAAGCAGTCATTATTGCAGCAAAAAAAGGTTTCCATACAATGTTTATTATCAAATTTTTTTCTTTTTTATCCATAATACATTTCTCACTCTAAATTCTGATTTTCTTATTCACACAGAATTATTTATTAATTATAGCACCCTTATCCGCTGATGATACCATTTGTGAATATCTCCTGAGATATCCTGTTATATCCTCCTTTGTTTTAATGGGCATAGTCTTTTTACGCTCAGCAAGCTCCTCGTCGGAAACCTCAAGAGTGATGCTGTAGTCAGGAATATTAATGGAAATAATATCGCCGTCCTTAACGTAGGCAATAGTACCGCCCTTTGCAGCCTCAGGAGAAATATGTCCGATAGCCGCACCTCTTGTAGCACCTGAGAATCTGCCGTCTGTAATGAGAGCAACGTCCTTGTCAAGACCGGCACCTGCAATAGCAGAAGTAGGTGAAAGCATTTCTCTCATACCGGGACCGCCGGCAGGACCTTCATAACGGATAACAACAACGTCACCGGCTTTGATTCCGCCCTCGTAGATGACCTTGATAGCTTCTTCCTCGCTGTCAAAGACTCTTGCCGGACCTCTGTGAACCAGCATTTCCGGAGCAACTGCACTTCTCTTTACAACACAGCTGTCGGGAGCAAGATTGCCTTTGAGAACGGCAATTCCGCCTGTTTCACTGTATGGGTTATCAATTGAACGAATAGTATCGGTATCCTTATTTACACAGCCTGCAATATTTTCTCCGACAGTTTTGCCTGTGCAGGTAATGCAGTCGGTGTTGATAAGACCTTTCTTATTCAGCTCACCAAGAACAGCATAAACGCCGCCTGCTTCATTGAGGTCCTCCATATAGGTGTGACCGGCAGGAGCAAGGTGACAGAGATTAGGAGTTTTTGCGCTTATCTCGTTAGCTATCTCCAGATTTATCTTTACGCCGCATTCATTGGCAATTGCCGGAAGATGAAGCATACTGTTTGTGGAACAGCCAAGAGCCATATCAGCAGTAAGAGCGTTCATGAAAGCCTTTTCCGTCATGATGTCAAGAGGACGGATATTCTTTCTGTAAAGCTCCATAACCTGCATACCGGCTTTTTTTGCAAGCTGAATTCTTTCCGAATAAACAGCAGGAATAGTGCCGTTGCCTTTAAGTCCCATACCAAGCACTTCTGTAAGGCAGTTCATGGAGTTTGCAGTGTACATACCTGAGCATGAACCGCAGGTGGGGCAGGCATGAGTTTCAAATTCCTTAACGTCCTCAGCAGTAGCCTTTCCGGCTGTATAAGCACCGACAGCCTCAAACATGGAAGAAAGGCTTGTTTTTCTGCCCTTTACGTGACCGGCAAGCATAGGTCCGCCGCTTACGAAAATTGTAGGAACATTTATTCTTGCCGCAGCCATAAGGAGTCCGGGAACATTCTTGTCGCAGTTGGGAACCATAACAAGAGCGTCAAAGTGGTGTGCAAGAGCCATACACTCAGTGGAATCGGCAATAAGGTCACGGGTTACAAGGGAGTACTTCATGCCCTTGTGTCCCATAGCAATACCGTCACAGACAGCTATTGCCGGGAAAACAACGGGAGTACCGCCGCCCATAGCAACACCAAGCTTTACAGCCTCAACTATCTTGTCGATATTCATATGACCGGGAACGATTTCGTTATATGAGGAAACGATACCAACGAGAGGTCTTTTCATTTCCTCCTCAGTGTGACCGAGAGCGTTGAAAAGTGAACGCTGTGGAGCTTTTTCAACACCGTCACAGAAAAAATTACAGCTCAATTTATTTCACCTCATTAATTAATCTGATTCACTATAGCTTATACTAATTCCATATCGTTCTGTTGAAAAAGTTGACTGATAGCGTTTCGTCAATCAAGGCGACTGACCGCAGGCAGGCTGTCGCCTTTCAAGGTCAGTCAACGCAGAGTGACGGAACGATAGCGGACAAATTTTTCAGCAGGTTGATATGGAATTAGTATTAAAGCCGCTTCATTAATAATAGCCATAAGCTTTTTTCAAGGGGGAGTACAATCAGCTTCTAAAACTACTGCTTTCCCGATTTATCGGGAAAGCAGCGAGTACATTCCGATTATTGAATCGGAGAATATTCAATTAGTTGTTAATGAACTTGTCTTCTTCGTTGTTCCAGCTGTAAAGCTTTCTGATCTCCTCGCCGACCTTTTCAGAGGGGTGCTCGGAAGCAAGCTTTCTCATAGCCTTGAAGTGAACCTGTGAACCTGCATCAGACATATCAAGGAGGAATTCCTTAGCGAAGCTGCCGTCCTGAATATCAGCAAGGATCTTCTTCATAGTCTTCTTTGTTTCCTCAGTGATGATCTTAGGACCAGTGATGTAGTCGCCGTACTCAGCAGTATTGGAGATAGAATATCTCATGCCAGCGAAACCGCTCTGGTAGATAAGGTCAACGATAAGCTTCATCTCGTGGATACACTCAAAGTAAGCGTTTCTGGGATCGTAACCTGCTTCAACAAGAGTTTCAAATCCAGCCTGCATAAGAGCGCATACACCGCCGCAGAGAACAGCCTGTTCACCAAAGAGGTCAGTTTCAGTCTCAGTTCTGAAAGTAGTTTCAAGAACGCCTGCACGGGCACCGCCGATAGCAAGACCGTATGCAAGAGCCATATCAAGAGCCTTGCCTGTAGCGTCCTGTTCAACAGCAACGAGACAGGGAACACCCTTTCCAGCCTGATATTCGCTTCTTACAGTATGTCCCGGTCCCTTAGGAGCGATCATTGTAACGTCAACGTCAGCAGGGGGCTTGATGCAGCCGAAGTGAATGTTGAAGCCGTGAGCAAACATAAGCATATTGCCGGGTTCAAGATTGGGAGCGATGTCCTTGTTGTACATAGCAGCCTGCTTTTCGTCGTTAATAAGAATCATGATGATGTCAGCCTGCTTAGCAGCCTCAGCAGCTGTGAAAACCTCAAAGCCCTGCTTTACAGCCTTATCCCATGACTTTGAACCCTCATAAAGACCGATGATAACTCTGCCGTTGTCACCAAGTGATTCCTTAGCGTTGAGAGCGTGAGCGTGTCCCTGACTTCCGTAGCCGATAACAGCGATTGTCTTTCCGTAGAGAAGGGAAAGGTCGCAGTCTTCCTGATAAAATACCTTTGCAGTATGTTCCATTTTTAAAGACTCCTTTAGAATAAAATATTTATGTAATTGCTTTTGGCAATTATTGTTATAAGTTGGTTTACTGTAATTTCAAAAATCACACCAGTTTACTTTTTTGTCTGAAGTGAATTTTCTCCTCTTTCAAGGGCAACAATTCCGGTGCGGCACATTTCGATAATGCCATAAGGCTTTACAAGCTCGATAAATGCATTTATCTTATGAGTTTCACCGGTAAGCTCACAGGTAAGAGCTGCGGGAGAATAGTCAACTATTTTTGAGCGGAATATCTCAACAGCAGTCATGATATCCTGTCTTGACTCAGCAGTATTTCTTACCTTAATGAGGACAAGCTCCCTTGTAACGGTATCGTTTCCGCCGAGAACCTGAACCTCCTTAACATCATGGAGCTTTTCAAGCTGTTTTACTATCTGTTCCTTTATACGCTCATCGCCGTGAAAGGTAATAGTTATACGTGAAAATCCGCTCGATTCTGTTTCGCCTACAGTGAGGCTGTCAATATTGAAGCTTCTTCGAGTAAACATTCCGGAAACACGGGAGAGTACTCCGGAAATGTTTGAAACGAGAACAGCTATGATGAAATTCTGTTCCATTGCATACACCTCAGTCTATTTCAGTAATAATATCGTCAATTGAGCCGCCGGGAGGAAGCATCGGGAGAACAAACTCGTTGCAGTCAACAGCGCAGTCGATAACAACAGGACCATTTTCAGCAAAAGCAGTTTCCGCAGCCTTTTCAAGCTCCTCAGCAGTAAATACTCTGATTCCCTTTGCGCCGAAAGCCTCAGCAAGCTTGACAAAATCAGTCTTTCTGTCAAGTGTGGTATTGGAGTAGTGCTTGTCGAAGAAAAGCGTCTGCCACTGACGAACCATTCCGAGAACACCGTTATTCATGATAACGATAACAACGGGAGAATTAAGCGTAACAGCAGTAGCAAGCTCATTGAGGTTCATGCCGAAGCTGCCGTCACCGGTAAAGAGTACAGTTTTCTTGCCTGTAGCAACGCTTGCGCCGATAGCTGCACCAAGTCCGAAGCCCATAGTACCAAGACCGCCGCTGGTGATAAAGGTTCGTGGTTTTTCGAGGGGATATCTCTGAGCAGTCCACATCTGATGCTGACCAACGTCTGTGGCAACAAGAGCATCTCCGGCGTGCTTAGCGATAATATCGACAATAGTAAAGGGATTGAGCGTTTCACAGCTGCTGCCGGACTTGCCGCACTTAACAGTGCAGTCGCCGCAGCTTGCAGAGCCGCTTTTGTTCATCATTTTGCTTATCTGCTTATTTTCCTCAGCCTTAAGCTCATTGATACGCTCGTTCCACTCAGTAAGCTTTTTCTGCTCAACACAGCCGGTAAGCCTTGAAAGAGCGTCCTTGATATCGCCGTGAATGCCTATCTGAGGAGTAATATTCTTGCCTATCTCAGCTTCGTCGATGTCTATATGAATAATATTGAAATTGCGGTTAAAGCGGTCTTTCTGACCGGTAGCTCTGTCGCTGAATCTTACGCCTACTGCAATAACGAGGTCGGATTCGTCCTCAGCAATAGATGAAGCAAAGTGACCGTGCATACCCTGCATACCGAGGAATCTGGGGTTATCGCTGGGAACAGCAGACAATCCCATAAGTGAACTGCCGATAGGAGCGTCAATCTTCTCAGCAAGAGCGAGAACTTCCTCAGAAGCCTTTCCGGAGATGATACCTCCGCCAATGTATATGTAGGGACGCTTGCTGTCGTTTATCATAGCAGCAGCCTTTCCGATGCTCTCCTCGTCAGCAAAGCTGAGGGGATAAGGAACAACAGGAGAGGGCTTCGGCTCATATTCGCACTTAGCGCACTGAACGTCCTTAGGAATATCGATAAGGACAGGTCCCGGTCTGCCTGACTTAGCTATCTTGAAAGCAAGACGAACAGTATCCGCAAGCTCTCTTACGTCCTTTACAACGAAATTATGCTTTGTAATAGGCATGGTAACGCCCATTATATCAACTTCCTGAAAGCTGTCCCTGCCGATAAGTGCAGTAGGAACATTTCCTGTAACAGCAACCATAGGAACGGAGTCCAGATAAGCGGTAGCAATACCGGTAACAAGGTTTGTAGCACCCGGACCGGAGGTAGCGATTACAACGCCTACCTTGCCGGTAGAACGGGCATAGCCGTCAGCCGCATGGGAAGCGCCCTGTTCATGGGCGGTAAGGATATGTCTTATCCTGTCACGGTTGAGGTAAAGCTCATCGAAAAGGTTTATAACCTGACCGCCGGGATAGCCGAAAACGGTATCACAGCCCTGTTCGATAAGGGATTCAACTAAAATTTTAGCTCCTGAGATATTCATAGCTTGTATCAATTCCTTTATATAAAATGATATAATTAATCGTAAGTGTTTGTTTGTCGTAATATTTAACGTCCCGAGCTATGGAGATAAACAAAAGCACCTCCGGTATTCCGCCGGAGGTGTCTGATTCAAGCGAACTTCACCGGATAAAGGTGAAAAATTAGGCAAGAGTTTCAGCGCCGGAACGGCAGAATGAATTACAGCGGTAGTCCGGGACGTTAATGACTGCGCCGTTAATAATGACGATACCGGAAACAATAATAACCGTTCTCATTAAAAATCACTCCTTGTGAATACTCTTATATAATAATATATCACTAATCATGAGCAAAATCAATAAGCGCAGAGATATTTTTACAAAAATCCGGTTTTTCAGCAGTTTTCAACACCGCCAGCTGTGCACAATGTATACGCAGTCACTGTGATTCAGGCTTTTTTCAGCATATTGTTTACTGCACTTACCAGTGCCTTTATGGAGGAATTAGTAATATCCGTATTGATTCCTGTTCCCCAGAAGCTATTTCCGTTACTGTCGATTATCTCAATGTAGGAAACGGCATGAGAAGCAGAGCCGACCTCCAGTGAATGCTGAGTATAGTTGTTTATGCTGTAGGTAATACCGAGATATGAGCTTAATGCATTGCTTACAGCATCAAGCCTCCCATTACCGCTGTCTGTTGCAACAGCTTTTCTGCCGTTGTATTCCAGTGTTACAGAAGCCTCAATGCCCTGCTGCTGCTTGAAATGAGCCTCAGTTACCTTGACGGGAGTATCCAGATCCACATAATTATCCTTGAAAATGCCGTAAACCTCATCAGGGAGCAGCTCTCTGTGCTCATGGTCAGAAACGTCCTTGACCTGATAGCCGAAAACCTCACGCATTTTCTTCGGCAGATTGTAGCCGAACTTAGTTTCGAGGATATAGCCGATTCCGCCCTTGCCTGACTGGCTGTTTATGCGGATAACATCTGTCTCATAAACTCTGCCCACATCTGTAGGATCAATGGGGAGATAGGGCACTGTCCAGTGTTCGCAGTTTTTCTCCTCACGCCACTTCATGCCCTTTGCGATAGCGTCCTGATGAGAACCGCTGAATGCGGCAAAAACAAGCTTGCCTGAATAAGGACTTCTCTCATTGACCTTCATTCGTGTAAATCTCTCGTAAGCTTCAGTGAGGGCAGGCATATCGGAGAAATCCAGCTTCGGGTCAACGCCCTGAGAGTACATATTCATACCCAGTGTGATTATGTCCACATTACCTGTTCTTTCGCCGTTTCCGAAGAGTGTTCCCTCAACTCTGTCGCCGCCGGCAAGCAGACCGAATTCCGTATCAGCTACGGCACAGCCCCTGTCGTTGTGGGGGTGGAGTGAGATTATAACATTCTCTCTGCTGTGGAGATTCTCGTGGAGATACTCTACCTGATTAGCATAAATATGGGGCATAGCCAGTTCAACGGTAACAGGGAGATTGATGATGACCTTGTCATTTTCAGAGGGCTGCCATACATCTATAACAGCATTGCAAATCTCCAGAGCAAATTCCGGTTCAGTTCCGGTGAAACTTTCGGGAGAGTACTCAAAGCGGAAATTGCCCTCAGTTTTTTCACGGTACTCCTTGCAGAGCTTTGCACCGGTAACAGCAATATCGATAATTTCCTCCTTGCTCTTGCGGAAAACCTGTTCCCTCTGAGCGAGAGAGGTGGAGTTGTAGAGGTGAACGATTGCGCTTTTTGAGCCTTTCAGAGCCTCAAAGGTCTTGGCAATAATGTGCTCTCTTGACTGTGTGAGCACCTGAATAGTCACATCATCGGGAATGAGATCCTGTTCAATAAGTGTGCGGCAGAACTCATACTCTGTTTCAGAAGCGGCAGGAAAGCCGATCTCAATTTCCTTAAAGCCGATTTTCACCAGCAGCTTGAAAAACTCCAGTTTTTCCTCAAGGCTCATGGGAATGATGAGAGCCTGATTGCCGTCTCTCAGGTCAACGCTGCACCAGTCGGGAGCTTTTTCAATACAGGTTTTTTTAGTCCAGCTCATTGAAGTAGGGGGAGCTGTAAAGAACTGTTTTGTGTACTTTTCAAAGTTTTTCATAAATATCTCCTTTCGATAAGAGGTGAATGGCGAGGGCAACAAAAAAGTCTCTTTCACGCTAAAGGCATGAAAGAGACGAAGAATCAATATAAACTCCGTGGTACCACTCTTATTGGTGCAAAACAAACTGCACCCACTCATTTGCGTCACAACAACGCATATCTCTGTAACGGGAGAACCCGTTCAAGCCTAATTGCCGAAGCTTTCAGCCGACTGCTCAGGGAGGAGCTATAGCTGACAGAGCCTTACTGCCTTTCACCGGACGGCAGCTCTCTGGAAAAGCGTGAATCAGCTTTATTTCCCATCAATGCATTTAAGCTTTAAATTTACTGTTATTATATCAGAAACTTTTTGATTTGTCAAGGCTTTTTCAAAAATTTCCTGAAAAAATTAAGAACGTGGCATTCTTGCTATGATTTTAGCAGAAAAATCATTGAAATTCTGAGTTTGGAGAATTATTCTTCCGGGACCGGTAAGTCTTGTGATAAAAAGTCCCTCTCCGCCGAGAAAGATATTGCCAAGTCCCTTGACTGTTTCTATCTCATAATTTACAGAGGTCTCGAAAGCAACAACGTTGCCGGTATCGACCTTTATCACCTCGCCGGGAGCAAGATTGCGCTCCACCATATCGCCGTCCACTTCGAGGAACGCATAGCCGGAGCCGAAAAGACGCTGGAGAATAAAGCCTTCGCCGCCGAAAAGTCCGGCAGAGAACTTCTTTGTGAAAGCAACCTTGAGGTCAACGGACTGTTCAGCGCAGAGGAATGCGCCTTTCTGGCAGATAAGCTCGCTTCTGCCGATGTCTACGGGAACGACCTTTCCGGGAACAGTTGAACCAAAGGCAATTTTTGCACCGTCTCTTGCGGCAGTATAGTTAGCCATGAAAATGGATTCTCCTGTAAACATTCTGCCAAGACTTCTTGCCAGTCCGCCCCGTGCATTTGTGGACATATTTATGCCCTCAGTCTGCCATATCATTCCGCCGGACTGGGTAAACATTGATTCTCCGGAATTGAGGGTTACCTCAACAGCCGGTACAGTGTCGCCGATAATTTCGTATTTCATAGTAAAATCCTCCAATAATAATTTTATG
>JAEDLA010000277.1 GCA_016295545.1 Oscillospiraceae bacterium
GCCAAAGGGTTAATAAACCCTTTGGAATCCCCCGTGCGGCTTCGCCGCTTTTTATTGATATTTTATTGCCGTATTACTATTTATTGCTTCCCTCGAGGAAATAGGAGGCTTCCATATCAGCAACGCTGAGGGCAAATGCGAGAGGGTACATTTCCAGAGCCTTGCCTATAGAATTTTTGTCCTCATTGCCTGAAAAACCCATGTGATAGCGGATAGCAAAGGCTTCCTCACGGGTTAGGCGGCTTTTTCCGTAAAAATATCCGGAGATTATGTATACGGATTTCTCTCCGTGACCATAGGGCATTGTGTCATTTATGGTATAGTAAGGGACTTTTTCCCATACACCCTCAGCATTTTTAGCGTTGCGGTAGTCTACTGTATAGAAGTTTATCTTGCAGAGGTCGTGAAGCAGAGATACGATAGCAATAGTCTCCTCAGAGTAGTTCATACCGTAAATATCCTTGACACGCTGGCGTTCAAGGTAATCCTTCAGGCAGTGGTAAACATTGACGCTGTGCTGAACAAGTCCGCCCTCATAGGAGCCGTGAAAACGTGTGCTGCTTGGAGCAGTAAAAAAGTCGCATTTATTGGTGAGGTAGTCCAGAAGCAGGTCTGCACCCTCACGCTTGATATTCTGGGTATATATAGAAATAAATTCTTCTTTAGCAGTCAAAACCGTACCTCCTTTATCATAACAAAAAATCGGCTGAAAATAATTATACCACAAAACAAAAAAATATTCAAGTGCCGTCAGAAAGTTGGGGAGTTTTGAACATAAAAATCATGATTTCAGGGCTGAAAAATCACCTTTGTTTGTGCATGATTAACAAAAATGAGAGGAGTTTGCCTGCTTAACGTCCTCTTAAAGCTGTTAATACATAAAAATAATATTATTTATCCGCCGGACTTGACTTTTTCACGGATTTGTATTAAAATAATATGTAGCACTAATTACGGGATAATGCCGCTTTCCCGTTTGGTCATATTTTTTTAGGAGTGTGTTCAGCTATCATGAGCAAAATTAAGGAGTTTATAACTGGACTTTCAAAGTCCACAAAAATCACTTTGATTTCCTGCGGCAGCTTTGTTCTGCTTACATTGCTTATCCTCACGTTCTTTGTGCTGTTCCCGATAACTCCCTCTGAAAAGGCTATTGCAAGTCTTGGCAGAGAAGGTCTTGTTTATCAGGTCGGCGGAGAGGAAGAGGGATTAGTTACTACAGCTGTAACAATGGCAACAGTTCCTGCTACCAAGGTAACTACTGTTACTCATACTACACCGCCTATTAATTCAGATGTAAAATTTACTTTCACAACAGTCTCAAAATTCTTCTCAGGAGGCTACATAAATGCTGATGGAGAGCCTTATGATGAGGGCGAAACCCAGACTACTCCATATGATCCTTCTCAGGAAGAACCGGGTGAAAACGGCGGAGAGGAAACTACATATCCCACAGAAAATCAGCAGCCTGAGGCTACTGAACCGTCTACTCAGGAGCCTACTGAAAACGGAGGAGAACAGCCGACTTCACCGGAAGTTCCGGAGGTTACAGAGCCTCCGCAGGTGGAGCCTACAGCCCCGGCAGTGGAACCAACGGCGCCTCCGGATAATCCGGCACCGGAAACTCCGCAATGAGCAGAAAAATCAAAGGCAGTACCATTTGGCGTGGTACTGCCTTTTTTTAAAATACAGCTTTTTTTATCATGAAAAGTTCTTCTTGGTCGATACAATTTTTTATGCTGCTGTTTTTCATGACTGAGAGCAGTTCGTCGATTTCAACCCAGCCTGTTTCAGATACTTCGGATTCCTGAAGCGTAAGGCTGCTGATATCGATTTTTTCCTTGAAAAGATATACCGCATTAAGCTCACGGTCGATATATTCTCCGGTGCAGACTTCACTTTTGCGTGTGCCGATAAATTCAAGATTTTCCGGACGAATTTCAAGCCCAAGCTCCTCTGAAAGCTCCCTTACAGCTGATTCACGAAATTCGCCGCCCTGAGTTACATGACCTGCAGCGGAAACGTCCCAGCAGCCGGGATTTATCTTCTTGCAGTCAGCTCTTTTCTGCAAAAGTGCGTAAATGCCCATATCCCTGCGCCTGATTATCCATATATGGACTGTTGGGTGGAGGTCGCCGTCACGATGAACGACAGTTCGTGGCTTGTATTCAGATGTTATCCTGTTGCTGCTGTCAATGATATTCACGAATTCGTCCACGATTACATCAATG
>JAEDLA010000278.1 GCA_016295545.1 Oscillospiraceae bacterium
CCGCCGTAATTTATGGCAAGGAGCATTGTCATTTCATGGTTATCCTTTGTATCTTCTTCAAGGTCATTCATTTTTTTCTGAAGGTCAACATCAAAAATGGACTTGTCGCCTAAAAAAAGTACCCTTACTTCTTCGCCGATATAGTTTCTTACGTCAACTATATACTCTCTGAAAAGCTCAATTATTGCGTCAACCTCGTCCTTGGGACGTTTCCAGTTTTCGGTGGAAAAAGCATAAAAGGTGATATTTTTAATGCCGATATCCTTGCAGTAGCGTGCAATTCTTCTGAAATTCTTTGCACCCTCCCTGTGACCGAATTTTCTCGGCAGACCTCTTTTTTTCGCCCATCTGCCGTTTCCGTCCATAATAAAGGCTATATGCTCCGGCAGAATTTCCGGCAGACCGGAGTCAGTCTTTTTCTTTTTGAATAATGCCATAGCTTACAGACTCATAACTTCCTGTTCCTTTTCAGAAACAAGGCTGTCAATATTCTTGCAGAATTTATCTGTCAGATTCTGGATGTCCTTTTCACAGCTTTTAAGGTCGTCCTCTGTAATCTCGGAATTTTTCTTCATTGTCTTGAAAGCTTCCATAGTGTCACGGCGCACTGCTCTTACTGCAACCTTGGTTTCCTCGCCGTATTTCTTTATCTCCTTGCAGAGTTCCTTACGTCTGTCCTCAGTAGGCTGAGGGAAAACAAGGCGGAGTACCTTGCCGTCATTTGTAGGAGTGATACCCACGTCGGAAGTTATGATAGCCTTTTCGATTGCCTTGAGAGTTGAAACATCCCATGGCTGAATAACGAGTATTCTCGCCTCTGAAACTGAAACAGCTGCCATCTGATTTACAGGTGTAGGAGTTCCGTAGTAGTCAACCATTACCTTGTCAAGGACAGCAGGATTTGCTCTGCCGGCTCTGATTGCCGCAAATTCTCCTTTAAGTCTGTCAACTGACTTGGTCATTTTGGATTCAGCTTTTTTCATTGTATCTTTCATAATCAGTTCTCCTTAATTATTGTTCCGATATTTTCGCCCATAACGGCATCGTATATGTTGTCAGGTCTGCTCAGGTCGAATACCAGCAGGCTCATGTCGTTGTCACGGCACATTGTAGCAGCTGTGCTGTCCATAACAGCCAGTTCGTTGCTGAGTACTTCGCTGAATGTGAGGGTATCATATTTCTTGGCATCGTCAAACTTGTGCGGGTCTTTGTCATAAACGCCGTCAACCATAGTTGCCTTGAAGAATATATCAGCTTCGATTTCAACTGCTCTGAGGGCAGCGGCAGTATCTGTTGAGAAAAACGGATTTCCCGTACCGCAGCCGAAAATAACAATTCTGCCCTTTTTCAGATGGTTCATAGCTTTAAGCCTGATATATGGCTCTGCAACCTGCTGCATTGTAATAGCAGTCTGAACTCTTACATCAACGTCCATGGATTCAAGGACATCAGCAATTGCAAGGGCATTGATAGTTGTCGCAAGCATACCCATGTGGTCTGCTCTTGTTCTGTCCATGCCGCCGCTTGAACGTCCTCTCCAGAAGTTGCCGCCGCCGACAACTATACCGATCTCTACGCCTGCCTCGGCGCATTTTTTTATGCTTTCACAAATTTCAGTAATAATGCTGTAATCAAGTCCGAATTTTTTCTCACCAGCCAGTGCCTCACCACTAAGCTTTAAAAGAATCCTTTTATATCTGGGTTCCATTTTTACACCTCTCTATGTAATTTCGGGCAAATATGCCTTTATACTATTTTACACTAATTTTCATAATATGTAAAGTGAATTTTTATATTTTACTTAAATAATCATAAATTATTCCGCAACAATATTTATTTCACTTTTCGGCTCTATATAATTTGCGTATATATTGAATGCGTCATGTATTGTCAGCCAATAATCATAGGAAAGCGAAGTAACCGAAACATATTCCTTTCCGCCCTTTGTACCGTAGGTCACAAGGCAGTTCTGGGCTTCATCGGTATATCCGGTCTTGCCCGCCTCAATGAGCGCTCCTTCAACTTCGTCACCGTACATTCTGCCGAACATGGTGCTTTCAAGCTTTATTCCCTCCGGGTGTTCCCTCGTTCTTGAAGTCGTGTACTGGTATGTGGACAAAACCTCACGGCAAAGTTCATTCTGCATTGCATATTCCATTATCATAGCCATTTCAACTGATGTTGTATAGTGGTTTTTGTCGTGCAGTCCGCTGGTATTCATAAAATG
>JAEDLA010000026.1 GCA_016295545.1 Oscillospiraceae bacterium
AGATTAATGTAAGCTTAGTATAAATATCAATATCTCTAATTGGAAATTAACCAATCGGAGGAATTAATTTATGAAAAATCACAGGAATATCAACGCCGCATTTCTTGCTGCATCTTTCATTGTTGCAATGATATCAACAGGCTGCACAGATAGGAGTTCAGATATGAAAACTTCCAAAAATGATAACGGAGCAAATTCAGTTTCAGAGGAATCAAAGGCTGTTCAGAAAAGTGATGATGAGGATTATTCAACTGGTGATGCTAAGCTTGATGATCCCCGCAATCAGGATAATATCGGAGAAAATGAGCTTCTTGTCCTCAGTTTCGGTACAAGCTTCAACGACAGCCGGCGACTAACTATCGGTGCAATCGAAAATTCGCTGGAATCAGCTTTTCCGGATTATTCGGTAAGGCGAGGTTTCAGTGCAAATATTGTTATCGACCACATAAACAGACGTGACAATATTCTTATAGATGATATTGACGCTGCACTTAAAAGAGCTGTTGACAATGGAGTAAAAAATCTTGTGGTACAGCCTACGCATCTCATGAACGGAATTGAATATAATGAGATAGTGGACAAAACTGCTGCTTATTCAGATGCGTTTGAGAAAGTTGTTTTTGGTGAACCGCTTCTTACAAGTGACGAAGATTTTGAAAGAGTTGAAAAAGCAATTGTTGACTGGACTTCTGAATATGACGATGGCAATACTGCAATTTGTTTTATGGGACACGGAACAGAAGCTGACTCCAACTATGTTTATGAAAAAATGCAGAAGCTTCTTAAAGAAAACGGACATACAAATTATTTTATAGGTACAGTTGAAGCTTCTCCAACTCTTGATGATGTGATGAATGCCGTTAAAAGCGGAGGATATAAAAAGGTTATTCTTGAGCCCTTAATGGTCGTTGCCGGAGATCATGCCAATAATGATATGGCAGGAGACGAGGATTCATGGAAAACTGCTTTTGAGGAAGAAGGCTTTGAGGTCGAATGTCTGCTTCGTGGACTTGGTGAGAACGAGGAAATCAGACAGATCTACGTTGATCATGCACAAGCGGCTATTGATTCGATTAACAAATAAAAAAATTATTTCAGGCGGCAGAAAATTTGCTGCCTGTTTTGAAAAGGTGAAAATTATTATGAGAAATAGATTTATATTAATAATGCTGACTGCTGTACTTCTTGTCGGCTGTTCTTCTGAGAATATAGCTTCTGAAATCTCCCCTGCCGATAATGTTGCTGGCGAAGCTGAAACTGCTCCGGTGGAAGAACTTGATACTTCAAATCTGACGCCTGTTTACGGCACTGATATCAGGGACGGAGAATACGAAATTTCTGTGGATTCAAGCTCCTCAATGTTCAATATCGAAAGCTGTAAACTTAATGTTTTAAACGGAGAAATGACTGCTGAAATGACAATGAGCGGCACAGGATATTTGTATGTTTTCATGGGAAAAGGTGCTGATGCCGAGGAAAAGGGATATATCCCATATAAGGAAAACGCTGACGGAAAACATACTTTTACTGTGCCTGTAAAGTCCCTTGATACGTTGACTGAATGTGCTGCATTCAGCAAGAAAAAAGATAAATGGTACGACCGCACATTGATTTTCCATGCCTCTGACCTGCCTTTAGAAGCATTTAACGAAGATAAAATCATAACTGCTGAATCACTTGAACTTGCTGATGGTGATTATACTGTTGATGTGAAGCTTGAGGGCGGTTCAGGAAAAGCTTCAGTTGAAACTCCCACGAAACTGACTGTTAAAGACGGCACAGCCTATGCAGAAATAATCTGGAGCAGCTCCTCCTATGACTATATGAAAGTCGATGATTTTAAGTTTGAACCTATAAATACTGAGGGGAATTCAGTCTTTGAAATTCCGGTGAAATGCTTTGATTTCAAAATGCCTGTAAAGGCAGATACAACTGCAATGAGCACTCCCCATGAAATCGATTACACCCTGTACTTTGACTCGTCAACTTTAAGCAAATGAACAGACTGAAATATATTGCAGCAGCTGTTTTTATGTTTTCTACAGCTGTATCATGCTCCTTTCATAATGAGGAGCATGATTGTCTGCTTACGGATATGAATAAAATAGGCAGCATGAAGCTTGAATATGCTGAGATGTTTACTGTCGATTTTTATGAGAATGATTTGTCTTTAGTTACTATAGGTGAGAATGATTATTACCTTATTGTTCCGGAAAAATCAGAAATTCCCGAAAATATTCCGGATAATACAGTTGTTCTGACTCAGCCGGCTGAAAACATCTATCTTGCCGCTTCGTCTGCTATGGATTTATTTGAGGGAATCAGCGCTCTTGATTCTGTTAAAGCTACCTCTACTACCATTAATGACTGGTCATTGCCTGCTGTTAAGGAGGCTATGGAGGAGGAAAAAATTCTTTACGCCGGAAAGTATTCAGCGCCGGATTATGAACTTATTATTGAAGAGGATTGTTCCCTTGCCATAGAATCAACAATGATTTATCATAGTCCCGAAATAAAGGAACAGCTTGAAAATATAGGCATTCCTGTAATGGTGGAAAAATCAAGCTATGAATCGCACCCTCTCGGACGAATGGAATGGATAAAGCTGTATGGTCTGCTTACAGGAAAAACAAAAGAGGCTGAGGCTTTTTTCAATGAAAAGGTCAGGCAGACAAATGATATCCTTGCTGATGAACACACAGGAAAAACTGCAGCATTTTTTTATATTACCTCCGACGGAAAGGTCAATATTCACAAACCGGGAGACTATGTTTCAAAAATGATAGAACTTGCAGGCGGAGAATTTATCTTCACAGCAGAGGAACTGAACGTGGAAGAAAATTCACTTTCTACTATGAATATGCAGTTTGAAGCCTTTTATTCAAAGGCAAAGGATTCCGATTTTCTGATTTATAACAGTGCTATAGACGGTGAACTTTTTTCAATTGACCAGCTTATCCAAAAAAATAGTCTTTTTGCTGATTTTAAGGCTGTGCAGAACGGTAATGTCTGGTGTACAGATAAAAATATCTTTCAGCAGACTGCTGATGTAGCTGATATGATTGCAGATATGCACAAAATTTTTACCGGACTTGATGCTGATAAAACCATGTATATCAAAAAGCTGAATTAATGGAGGAAAAGTGTGAAAACTAATACAAAAAGATACCTGATCTGCTTTGGAATACTTTTTGTCCTTATTGCAGCGGCATTTATTTTAAGCCTTTATTCCGGCAGCATTAATGTTCCTGTCAGAGAAATAACCGATATTATTACTGGTAAAAGCGGAAGTCTAACATCAGCAAACATAATTTTAAGGATTCGCCTGCCACGAATCCTTTCTGCTGTTATTCTCGGTGGAGCTTTGTCAGTTTCCGGTTTTCTGCTTCAGACATTTTTCAATAATCCAATAGCTGGTCCTTTTGTTCTGGGAATTTCCTCTGGTGCAAAGCTTGCAGCTGCTTTTGCAATGATACTTTCACTAAAATCAGGGGTAATGCTGAGTTCTGCCGGACTTCTCACTTCTGCATTCTGCGGCTCAATGGCGTCAATGGGACTTATCATACTTGTTTCAGGAAGAACTGAAAAAAACTCCACTCTTATTATCAGCGGAGTTATGATAGGATATATTTGCTCAGCAATAACTGATTTTGCTGTCACATTTGCTGATGATTCCAACATTGTTAATCTTCATAACTGGTCAATGGGAAGCTTTTCCGGCATAGATTCGGGCGATGTCAAAACAATGGCTGCTGTAGTTTTTCCGGCACTTGCTGCTGCTTTTCTTATGTCAAAACAAATAGGTGCATATCAGCTGGGCGAAATCTATGCACGCAGCTCAGGAGTAAATATCCGTCTTTTCAGAATATTGCTTATTCTTCTTTCAAGCTTTTTATCAGCTGCTGTAACAGCTTTTGCCGGTCCTGTTTCATTTGTGGGAATTGCAGTACCTCACCTTATAAAAAGTCTGTTCAGGACTTCAAAGCCTCATGTCGTGATACCGGCTTCATTTCTCGGCGGAGCTTTTTTCTGCCTGCTGTGCGACTGGATAGCACGCACTGCCTTTGCTCCCACTGAACTGAGCATTAGTACAGTTACTGCCGCTTTCGGAGCACCGGTTGTTATACGTATAATGCTTCACAAAAAAAAGGACAGGTGATTTTATGGAAAAAGCTTTGATTTATACAAAATCACTATCCGTTGGATACAGTGGAAAAGTACTCATAGACGGAATTGAAATATCCGTAAATTCAGGAGAAATACTTACCCTGATAGGTCCGAACGGTGCAGGAAAATCTACAATTCTGAAAACGCTTTGCCGTCAGCTTCAGAAAATTTCAGGAGCTGTTTACATCAACGGAAAAGAATCAGATTATTTCAGGAATCGTGAACTTGCAAAAAATATGTCTATACTTATGACAGGACGTGTTGAGCCTGAGCTTATGACCTGTGGTGATGTAGTAAAATCCGGAAGATATCCATATACAGGTCAGCTTGGAATACTCTCGGAAAATGACAGAATCATAGCAATGGAAGCTATGAACCTAACATCAGTCGAGGAACTGGCAGACAAAAGTTTCAGCTGCATCAGTGACGGTCAGCGGCAGAGAGTTATGCTTGCAAGGGCAATCTGTCAGGAGCCTGAGATTCTTATTCTTGATGAGCCGACTTCTTTTCTTGATATTCATCACAAGCTCGAACTTCTCAGCATTCTGAAAAAACTTGTATATGAGAAAAAGATTGCAGTGATTATGTCAATGCATGAAATCGAGCTTGCTCAGAAAATTTCCGATTATGTTGTATGCATCAGTAGCAGAGGTATTGATAAATGCGGCACTCCGGAAGAAATTTTCACCAGTGAATACATAAGCAGACTTTACGCAATCAGTCCGTCAAGCTATAACTCAGATTTCGGTTCAGTTGAGCTTGAATGCGTCAAGGGCTCACCGGATGTTTTTGTAATTGCCGGAAATGGTTCGGGAATCAGAACATTCCGCCGGCTGCAAAGAATGAATATCCCCTTTGCTGCCGGAGTTCTTCACGAAAATGATATCGACTATGCCGCTGCAAAGTCACTGGCTTCGGAAATAATCTCAGAAAAGCCTTTTGAACCTGTTTCCGGAATCAATATAGATAAAGCCACAAAACTAATGGATTCTTGCTGTAAGGTCATCTGCTGTCTTGAAAGCTTCGGAACCTTTAACGCCGGTAATAAACAGCTTTTAAAATATGCTGAGGAAAAAGGATATCTTGTGAATAAGCTATTTTGATATTCATGCATCAGCTTTCAGGCAGGTTATCGATTAACTGTGCTACCTTTTTTCTGAATAGAAAGTGCATCAGAGATAAACACTCCGTCTCTAAAAAAGTTTATTTACAAGAGATTCATATCCCTACTCATTACCCCAAACAATAATTATAGTTAAATCTAAAAAATATTCTTTATTCACTTGACAAGTAACTGTTTTTGTAGTATAATATTAAAGTAATAAAATTCAATAAGCGGATATGGCGGAATAGGCAGACGCGCTGGCTTCAGGTGCCAGTCGGGGCAACTCGGTGCAGGTTCAACTCCTGTTATCCGCACCAAATTGAAATAATCCGAACACTATTTATCTAAATGGTGTTCGGATTATTTTTTGGTGTTGTTCATCTAAAATAAAAGCCTGACTTGCTTTTTGTGGCAGGCAGGCTTTTAAATTACGTATCATCAATTATACGTAGACATTATATATCATTTCTGATTATATCATCAAGAGTTTCCCTCTTGACAACAACTCTTGACTGACCGTCCTTAATAAATACAACAGCAGGCTTAGGAATTCTGTTGTAGTTTGAGGACATGGAGTAGTTATAAGCACCGGTAGCACAGACAGCAATGATATCTCCTGATTCAGCGTGCTGGAGAGGCATATTTTCACCGATAAGGTCACCACTTTCACAGCATTTTCCTGCAATAGTGACTTTTTCTGTACGTTCTTCACCAGCCTTGTCAGCAACAACAGCCTCGTACTCTGATTTATAGAGAGCGTATCTGGGATTATCTCCCATGCCGCCGTCAATTGAAATATATGTCCTTATATTCGGAATCTCCTTGCGTGCTCCTACTTTATAGAGTGTTATGCCTGCCGGAGCAGCAATTGAACGTCCGGGTTCAATAAGTATAAACGGCTGAGTAATTCCATACTCTGCACAGCTGCTTTTAACGACCTGAGAAACCTTTTCCATGTAAGTTTCAAATGGTACAGGATCATGCTCGTTAAGATATTTAATGCCGAATCCACCGCCAAGATTAAGCTCCTTAATCTCGTAGTCAAGTTCATTTTTAATTTTTGCAATGAAACCAAGCATTACCTTTGCAGCCTCCTCAAAGGGAGCTATATCGAAAATCTGTGAACCTATGTGGCAATGAAGTCCTCTCAGAATAACATTTTTGCATGAAACTGCCTGCTTTACTGCTTCAAAAGCCTCCCCTGTCTCAAGGGCAAAGCCGAATTTGCTGTCAATCTGACCTGTTTTTACAAAGTCATGAGTATGAGCATCAATTCCTGGTTTGATTCTAAACATTATCTTTGCAGTAATATTCTTTTCCCCTGCAATTTCTTCAAGGCGGATAAGCTCGCTGATATTGTCAACAATGATATGTCCCACACCACATTCAAGAGCATAGCTTAGCTCCTCATCGGTCTTGTTATTTCCGTGGAAACACATCTTCTCACAGTCGCAGCCAGCCTTAACAGCAGTATACAGTTCTCCGATAGATACAACATCAAGACCGATTCCTTCGTCTTTCATGATTCTGCACATTTCCTTGCAGCAGAAAGCCTTGCTTGCATAACAAACCAAGCCCTGACCGCCGTAGTACTTGTCAATACTGCTTTTGAAACGACGCACATTGTTCCTGATAAGGTTTTCGTCCATTACATAAAGAGGTGTACCATACTGCTCTGCAAGTGACACAGTATCAATACCGCCGGCAGCAAGATGCCCTTTTTCATTAACGCTGAGATTTTCAGATACAAACATAAATTCAACTTCCTTTTCAAAAATTTTCCTCGTCATCGGCTGCAATGTCGTCAATTATCTGTCTTAACTCCTCAACTCCCTCAAAGGTCTGGGAAGAAAAAGGAATTACGTGTATATCGTCAAAGCACGGGATTTCAGTTCTGAAAGCCGCCATACGCTTTTCACGCTCAGTTTTTTTCAGCTTGTCTGCTTTTGTAAGGACTATTACAAAAGGCAGCTCCGTATCAATAAGATAATTTATCATGTCAAGGTCGTCGGCTGAGGGAGCATGGCGCATATCCACAAGAAGAAATACCAGCCGCAGGTCCCTGTCTGAATTAAGATATCCCTCTATCAGTCCTGACCACCGCTCCTTTTCGCTTTTGGAAACCTTTGCATAGCCATAGCCGGGTAAATCCACAAAGTAAATATTCTCCATTCCATAAAAATTTATGGTTGCTGTTTTACCAGGTACAGAGCTTACTCTTGCAAGACTTTTCCTGTTGAAAAGCTTGTTTATCAGAGTAGACTTTCCAACATTTGAACGTCCTGCAAAAGCTATTTCGATACGCTCAGGAGGTGGTATCTGGGAAAATTTTCCGTAAGAAGCACAAAACTCCGCTTTATTGTAATTCATTGGGAACATTCTCCTCCTTTTTATGATTCAAGAGCAGTACCAAGCACATCGCTGATATTTTCGGCATAAACAAACTCAATTTTTTCCTTGACAACATCATCGACTTCTTCAAGGTCAGGCTTGTTTGCCGCTGGAATAACAACTGTTCTTATATCAGCTTTATAAGCAGCCATTGTCTTTTCACGAAGTCCGCCTATGGGAAGAACTTTTCCGTGAAGCGTTATTTCTCCGGTCATTGCCACATCTGACCTAACAGGAATACCTGACAGTGCTGAAACAAGAGCTGTTACCATTGTAACTCCGGCAGAGGGACCGTCTTTCGGAACAGCTCCCTCCGGTGCGTGAATGTGTATATCATTTTCCTTGTAAAAATCAGGATTGATATTGTACTTGTCGGCAATGCTCCTGCTGTAGCTTACAGCAAGCTTTGCACTCTCTTTCATTACATCGCCAAGAGAGCCGGTTACCTCGATTTTTCCGCTGCCTTTGAGCACAAGGACTTCAAGTGGCATAAGAACTCCGCCCACTGATGTCCATGCAAGTCCATTTACTACACCCACCTGATTTTCCTTTGAAACAAGGTCGGGAAGATACTTATAAACGCCAAGAAGCTCTTTCAGGCTGTCTGACTTGACTGCAACTTTTTTTACTTCGCCGGAGGCAATTTTTTTAGCAGCTTTACGGCAGAGTGATGCAATATATCTTTCAAGTGTTCTTACGCCGGCTTCCTTTGTGTAGAACTGAATCAGGTCATGAACTGCTCCGTCCTCGATTTTCAGCTGACTTGCTTTCAGTCCGTGTTCTTTAAGCTGCTTCGGTATAAGATGATTTCTTGCAATATGGAATTTTTCTTCTGCAGTATAGCTGGGCAGTTCAATAATCTCCATACGGTCAAGAAGCGGCTGCGGTATTGCTGAAATATTATTTGCCGTTGTTATGAATACAGCCTTGCTTAAATCAAAGGGAATTTCTATGAAGTGGTCTCTGAAAGCATTGTTCTGCTCACTGTCGAGTACTTCAAGCATGGCAGAAGACGGGTCACCCTTTATATCGCTGCACATCTTATCAATCTCGTCAAAAAGGATAAGAGGATTTGCTGAGCCTGCCTGCTGCAATGCAGTAATGATACGTCCCGGCATAGCTCCGACGTAAGTTTTTCTGTGTCCACGAATATCAGCTTCGTCACGAACGCCGCCCAGAGATACTCTTGCATATTTTCTTCCCATTGCCCGGGCAATTGACTTTGCAATGGAAGTCTTTCCTACTCCGGGAGGGCCGGCAAGGCAGATTATCTGTCCCTTGATTTCGGGATTAAGTGCATGAACTGCAAGAAATTCAAGTATGCGCTCTTTGACCTTTTTAAGACCATAGTGATCCTTTTCAAGAATTGCCTCCGCCTTGTCAATGGACAGCTTGGCTCTGGTATATTTCCCCCATGGCAGGTCAAGAACAGTGTCAAGATAATTCTTTATTACAAACGCTTCCTGTGATGAGGGCGGCAGCTTTGTCAGCTTATCAGCCTCCTTTAGCAGTTTTTCACGACTTTTCTCATCAGTTTTCAGGCTCATTATATCGTTGATATAATTAAATGCCTCGTCACCGTCGTTTTCGCCCAGCTGTTCCTGAATAACACGCATCTGCTCTCGTAGGAAATACTCTTTCTGACCTTTTTCAATGCTGTTTTTAGTCTGTTCATTGATAAGGGTTTCAAGCTCAAGTATCTCCACTTCTGAGCTGAGGCAGGCAAATAATACTGAAAGCTTGTTGATTATATTTGATTCCTCAAGAAGTGTCTGCTTGTCACGGTAGTTCAGATTGCAGTTAAAGGTCACGGCTTCAAAAAGCTTTACCGGTGATTCCTGTGCCATTACAGAAGCAAGCAGCTCCTTAGGCATACGTGGGAAAAATGACGCATAATGTTCAAAAATATCCTTGACAGAGCGCATAAGCGCCTCTGCTTCAACTTCATCATATCTGGCTCTTGAATAAGTCGGAATTCTCTTTACCTCTGCTTTGAGAACATCACCTTCATCAGAAAGGTGAACAAGATTCGCTTTATAAACGCCCTCTACAAGAACTTTCATAATATTATCCGGAAGTTTAAGAACCTGGCGGATTTCAGCCACAACGCCAACTTTATATAAATCAGAAGCCTTTGGATTATCCACATAAGTCTCATGCTGTGCAACAAGAAAAAGCTTACCATTCTCCTTTAATGCTCTTTCAACAGCATTTACAGACTTTTCACGGGCAACATCGAAATGCATGACCATTTTAGGGAATGCAACAAGTCCACGCATAGCTACGGTATAAAAAACGTTTCCGTTATCTGTATTTTTATCACTTTTAATTATTTGTTCCATTATTCCACCACATTTCTTCTATATCTGACAGATGTCTGAACGGTATAATCCGTTACTTTATTATTATACTATATCCGCCGCAAAAATGCAAGTATAAAATAACCCATGCAATAGATAGGTATTGTTCCATTCTGTATATAATTTCGTGTCAGAATATGATGAACGACAGCAGTCTTACCCACAACATCAATTAACAATGCTATCATTGTTATTGAGCGTCACTTCTTGTATAGAATGTGCTGCGTCCTGTTCCATGCCTTACAAGCAATCCCTGTTCTACAAGCTGCTTGATTGCATTCTCAATGGATGCCTTGCTAAGTGTAGGACAAAGCTCCATGACTTCACTCTTGGTAAACTTCCCAATCTTATTGTAGACGGCTCGACGAACCATTTCTATTGCAGGCAGCTTCTCATCAACCAGCGCTACACGCTCCTCGAAGTCACGGTACGCAGCAAGAACGGTCTGCAACAGATACTTGATAAAAAGTGTAGGATCTTCTGCATTTTCTGTCCAGCCTTTCTGACACTGCTCCAATGCATCGTAGTAAAGATTCTTGTTCTTTGCAATCTTGCTTTCAAGGGAAATATACCTTCCGATCACATAAC
>JAEDLA010000279.1 GCA_016295545.1 Oscillospiraceae bacterium
TTTAAAATAAGGTATGCAACAGTTGCAAGGGATTTTGCCTCGATATAGTCCGGATCAATAACGAAGTTGCCTGTTGTAAGTTCTCTCTTTATTTCCTTTACTCTCTCAAAGCCCTCAACAGCCGCTTTCTTGTCCGGAATTACAAAGTAACTGCTCTGCATGATATGACGAATCTCTGTTCTGAAACCATGAGGAATAGGTACAGCGTCTGTTATTTCTTCAAAGTTGTAGTCGTCAAAGTCCTCCGGTACACTGTTTCTCTTTTCTGTGATATCCTCTGCCGCACGGCGTGAGAATACCAGTGCTTCAAGAAGAGAATTGCTTGCAAGTCTGTTGTTGCCGTGTACTCCTGTGTGTGAGCATTCTCCGGCGGCGTAAAGGTTTTCAATACCCGTCCTTGCAAAGCTGTCAACATTGATACCGCCCATAAGGTAGTGCTGGCACGGGAAAACAGGTATTCTGTCCTTTGTAAGGTCGTAGCCCTGTTTGAGCAGATTCTGATAAATCATCGGGAAACGGTTTTTGAGGAATTCCGGGTCTTTTCTTGAAATATCAAGGTAGAAGTCTGTCGAACCAAGCTTGCGGCTTTCAAGGATTATTGCGTGTGAAACCACATCTCTCGGCGCAAGCTCCAGTCTGTCGTCATAATTATGCATAAAACGCTCGCCGTCTTTATTGAGCAGATATGCACCCTCTCCCCTGACTGCTTCGGAAATAAGGAAACATTCTCTTGTGTGCCTGTTGTTGAAAGCTGTGGGGTGGAACTGCACAAGGCTGAGATTCTTTATATCTGCGCCCATTTCGTAGGCGAAAGTGATACCGTCACCTGTTGCAATTGCGGAGTTTGTGGTGTACTCATAAACACGTCCGATTCCGCCTGTTGCCAGCATCATGAAATGGCTGTTGAAAGACTGCATTTTTCCGTCCTTCCAGGTCTGTGCGGAAAAGCCTGTGGAGGTTTTCTTCACGTTGCACAGGTATGTATTTTCCATTATGTCAACGTTCGGCAGGCTCTGCACCTTGTCAAGCAGTCTGGAAACTATCTCAAAACCGGTTGCGTCCTTGTGGTGGAAGATTCTGTGACGGCAGTGACCGCCCTCAAGAGTTCTGTGCAGTTCACCGTCGGGAGTCTTGTCGAAGTCAACACCCAGGTCAAGGAGTGCCTGTATATCTTTTGCAGCCTCTGAAACGAGGATATGAACAGTTTCAGTATTATTCTTGAAACCGCCTGCTATCATTGTGTCATTCTGATGCAGCTGGATATTATCTCCGGGAGAGTTATACACTCCGGCAATACCGCCCTGTGCAAGAGCAGAGTTGCAGAGTTTCAGCTCACGTTTTGAGAGGATAAGTATTTTCATGTCAGACGGCAGATTTATTGCTGTGTAAAGTCCTGCCGTACCGCTTCCGGCAATAATAATATCATAGTTTTTCAGCATCGTAATTCTCCATTCAGCCGCTGTCTGAATACAGCAGGCAGATAATGTTTGCAGTGTTTACGGAGGTCAGTTTAAAACCGTCCGTCAGTTTATACTTATTTTATTATACCATTATCAGAATTTAATGTCACTATGTATTTTGACTAAATTTTTTCAAGATTCGACCACGATAAACAACATATATTTCCTTAATGTGATTTTTTGCGGGGTTTACCCACGAAAATAAATATAACCCGGGAAAATTTCGTTTTCCCGGGTGATTGGCAATCTTACTGACAAATTGAAATTTTAAATCTGCTTACTCATCCATATATGAGGACATCCCTCATCATCTTCAATTTCTCCAAATTCAGTGTAACCTAATTTTTCATAAAAGCTTTTCACCCTGCATTGTGCATGGAGTGACACAGATATTCCGCCCTTTCCTAAAACAAGTTTTTCTGCTTCTTTTATCATTTTTGTTCCAATATTCATTCCTCTGCAGGACGCAACTACTGCTAATCTTCCAAATATAAATTTATTTTTTTCAGAGCTTTCAAACACCCTGCAAGTTGCAATTGGCTCTTCTTTTTCATTATACATAACAATATGTGATGCAGCTTTATCAATATCATCAAACTCATTTTCAAATCCCTGTTCGTCCATAAATACCTTTTTTCTTATCATCTTTGCATCATCTGACAGAAAATCAAACACAACAACCTTCATAACACATCTCCACAAATTACGCTTTTGCTATTCAGTTAATATTATCATACCCACATAAAAAAGTCAATTGCAATGT
>JAEDLA010000280.1 GCA_016295545.1 Oscillospiraceae bacterium
TGACCATGAGCTTATCAATATGGCTGAGGAACTGCCCGGAAAAATCGAAGCTCTTATGGACGAATACCGCATGGCTGACACAATGGACGCTATTATGAGCCTTGCTCGCCGTGCAAACAAGTATATCGATGAAACCTCGCCCTGGGTTCTTGCAAAGGACAGCGAAAAAGCTGCACGCCTTGGAACAGTTCTGTATAATCTGCTGGAGACTATACGCTTTATCGGAGTAGCTCTTGCTCCCTTTTTACCTGAAACATCAGAAAAAATTCTGAACGAAATCGGCACAGACGTTCGCTCCCTTGAAAGCCTTGAACACTTTGGCGGACTTGAAGCCGGCAGACAGGTAGGAGAAGCAGTACCGCTGTTTGCAAGAATAGACGCTGAAAAATTCATGGCTGAGGCTCTTGCCGCTATGGAGGCAAAGGCTGCTGCCGCAAAGGCAGAAAAGGACGCTGCCGAGGAAATTATTCTTGCTCCTGAAATTGCTATCGATGACTTCGCTAAGGTGGAAATCAGAGCCGCTAAGGTTATCTCCTGCGAAAAGGTGAAGAAGTCAAGCAAGCTCCTCTGCCTGCAGCTTGATGACGGTATGGGCGGACGTCAGGTTGTTTCCGGCATTGCTCAGTATTACAAGCCGGAGGACCTTATCGGAAAAACTGTCCAGCTTATCGCTAACCTGAAACCGGCTAAGCTCTGTGGAGTTGAAAGCTTTGGCATGATATGTGCCGCCGATACTCCCGACGGAGTTAAGGTTATTTTCGTGGACGACAGTATTCCTGCCGGTTCAAAAATCCGTTAAATCATGGAATAAAGGTTTATTTATGCGAAATTTTAAAGTGGACGCCGTCCCCTTTAAATCCCCTGCCAAAGGGACATTGTCCCTTTGGAATCCCACGTCTCATCTTTATATCCCCCATAAAGGGGGATATAAAGATGAGGAGGGGACCAAAAATACATTGTTCATTGGTAAGGAATCAAGGAGAAAACTCCACCTTTATAACACTGCAAAAATGACCTGTAATATCATGGTCACACAAACATAATGCTGAAAGGATTGAAAATCATGATAATACTTGACGACCTCAGAGTTGAAATGACCGGCTACCGCAAGGAAATGACAGAGCTTGCTGATGTTCTTGCTATAAAGTCGGCTCATGAGGAGCTTGAGGAACTGAATAAAAAAGCGGCTGAGGACGGCTTCTGGGACGATCTTGAAAATTCCCAGAAAGTCTTACAGCGCACAAAAACACTTGAAAAGAAAATCGAAAAATATAACAAGCTCAATGAATCTCTTGAAGACCTTATCACCCTTATTGAGCTTTCTATTGAGGAGGAGGACGACAGCTCCATTGATGAGATACGCTCCGAAGCAGCCTCTTTCAAGACTAAATTAGAGGACGAGAAGCTTTCTACACTTCTTACAGGAGAGTATGACAGCTCTAACGCAATTCTCACATTTCATGCCGGTGCAGGCGGTACAGAGGCTCAGGACTGGGCTGAAATGCTCTACCGTATGTACAACCGCTGGGCTGAACGCCATGAGTACAAGGTTACTCTGCTTGACTACCTTGACGGCGACGATGCCGGTATGAAGTCCGCTTCCATACTCATTGAGGGTGACAATGCTTACGGCTATATGAAGTCGGAATCCGGAGTTCACCGACTTGTAAGAATATCTCCCTTTGACGCTTCCGGCAGACGTCACACTTCCTTTGCCGCACTTGAAGTAATGCCTGAAATCGATGACAATATCGAGATAGATATTCACCCTGAGGATATCGAAATGGAGGTTTACCGTTCAAGCGGTGCAGGCGGTCAGAAGGTAAACAAAACAAGCTCCGCTGTACGACTTATCCATAAGCCAACAGGAATCGTTGTTTCCTGTCAGACACAGCGAAGCCAGTATCAGAACAAGGACTATGCAATGAAGATGCTCCGTTCAAAGCTGGTTGAGATAAAAGAGCGTGAACACCTTGAAAAAATCGAGGATATCAAGGGCGTTCAGCGAGAGATTGCATGGGGTTCACAGATACGCTCCTATGTTTTCATGCCTTATACACTTGCAAAGGACCACAGAACAGGCTTTGAAAATGGTAATATTCAGGCTGTTATGGACGGTGATATCGACGGCTTCATCAATGCCTACCTTAAGTCGCTGTCTCACGGTACTTTGCAGAAATAATCTGCATAAACCAATATTTTATGATAATAATAGA
>JAEDLA010000281.1 GCA_016295545.1 Oscillospiraceae bacterium
CGTATGGTGAAGTGTACAACGCAGCAATATGTGAGTTGAATTGTCATATTGTGGTGCGGTATTATTTTGGATTGCTATAGTATTATGTACTCTGCTTAACGGTAGCAAGGTGACCGGGCATATATCCGATAATCACCTTTCTTTTCAGCTCGTCCCAGCAAAAATAAATACGGATAAGCTGCTGAGAATTTACGCCGTATTTTATATGCTGATCAAGAAGATACTGAACTCCGTCTACTGTGGCAATATAATCATCTCTGCGTACTTTCAGTGCCTCTTTACCGCATCCGCCGGCAGTCCAGCCATATCCTTCTGCATACAGCTCAAGCTGTTCTTTAGAAATTTCACCGCATCTGTACCGGGCGTATCCATTCAGATAATAAATTCCGTCACAAAGCATGGCAACGCTCAGCGCACCTGAATACTTTCTCATTTCTGATTTTGCCCTCGGAGCTATCAGTATAGTATCAGAGAATTCTTTTTCAGCCCATTCACACACCTCATTCTTATTTGTTGGGAAATAAGCTGCAAACTGTGCTTTTTGCCTGTAGAAAGCAGTTATCTCAGAGGAGCTGCGATATGCATATTCAAGCATTTCATACCTTTTAACAGCAGCAAGCTCACGCTCCTTAGCTTCGCTGTACTCATTTTCAAGAGCTTTAACACGTTTCTGTACCATTCTCAGTTCATCGGAGCTAAAGCGGATATCAGCGTTTCTCTGCTCATATTCCTTTATCTGTCTTTTAAGCTCATCATTCTCCTGATTAAGAAGCTCACATTCTTCCTCAAGCGTCAGACTGGCTCTGCGTTTTTCATCTATTTCAAGAAGCCGAGCATCAGATATAAAGGCTATATTTCCGAATGAATAAGGATTTCTTTTCAGACTGTTCTTTATATTAACTTTCAGCTCCTTATAAAAATCCATAAGCCTGTTTTCAAATTCCGGATATTTATATTCATCTGTAATTCTTCCATGACAACACACCAGAACATCTCCGTGACGAATATCAATTCCGTTCTTATTTTTCAGAATTTTAAAACAGTTTTCATTGATTTTACAAACAAGTGCAAAACCTGTAAGGCTCTTAGCAAGATTCTGATAGTCTATCGTCTCTGAACGTTTCAGCTCTGTCCTTGCTTTTCCAGCGGTAGCTTTCCTGTTAATTTGTTTTGAGGTGCTCCTTTTCTTAACATTAATTGAATTTTTCAGTTCAATACCAGCTTTCGACATATCAACACTGAGATTATCGCTGCTAAAGCTGTCGACTCCTATTCCAAAGTCAAGCTGTAATTTTCTGGTATCAGGTATCTGAATTTCAGGCAATTCCGTTTCTGACTCAATCAGCTCGGTTTCTGCAATCAGGACAACAGGCATATCAAAATGTTCATCACCCAGAATTCCGGACAGATTTTCTGCATCATTTTTAGTAGAAACCTCAAACGCCCTGCCGTCCAGTCTGTATTTTTTGCGGAAACCTATATCTTCATTCTGCGAAAGCACCTTCACAAAAGTCGGACGAAAGACCTCACAATCCGCAGTTACATCATAAGGCTCGGAACAGGTTGTCCGTACTCCGAATTCTACGAAGTCCTTCTGCTTTCTCAGCGCAACATCAGTGCTGAAAATCCTGCCCTGCACAGGAAGTCTTTCGGTATCAGTGCCAATATTAGCGCCCATATCGCTTTCAGTAATATTGAATGACCATATACCAAGCTTTTCAATATATACAGCACTCACATTAAACCCAAGACTGAGGCTGAAAGAACAAAGAGAGCATTCGTCAAAATCTCTGTAATTCTCTGGTTCTGGGACATCTATAATTGCAGGAATCTCACTGAAATTATTTAGCCTGAGTCTCAGCCAGCGAAAAATTTCAAGAATACATATTTTAAACACATCATCTGCTGGAAGATTTTCTGAATCGGTATATGCATGAAACTGAAATGTAGGATAGCTTTTCAATGGTTTTATCTTTGTTGTCTGGTAATTCATAACTTTATCTCACACCCCCGAAATTAAATCTCAATCATATTATATCATATTTTTCTGAAATTTCAATAGTTTTTTACTAAAATCAACAAAAATTTTGTTGAAATAATTGTATAACGATTTTTCGTCTCATGAGAGAATATTTTAATACTAATTCCATATCGTTCTGATGAAAAAGTTGGCTGATAGCGTTTCGTCAATCAAGGCGACTG
>JAEDLA010000282.1 GCA_016295545.1 Oscillospiraceae bacterium
TAAAGAGATTAAAAGGAAAGTGTCAGAATATGAAAAAGAAATTATTTTCACTCCTTACTGTTTTTACCCTCGCATTTTCATTAGCAGCCTGCAGTGACAAGAAAAACACCTCTGAAAGCAGCTCCTCCGAAAGCTCCGCATCAGTTTCGGAACCTGCTGAATCCTCTGAAACAGAAGAAACCACTGAGGAAGAAACTACAGAAGCTGCAACAGAGCACGTCAGTCCAAAGGAAACAGTTTCTTCAACTCTCGGCTCACAGTTTGACCTGAATAAAACAATAACCCACAATGACGGTGATAATACCGTTTCAGTCTCCCTTTCAGAACTTATTGAGGACGGCGACTCAGTTTCATCGTTTACGTTCATTATCTACTCAGGAGATAACAGCAATATCGGTACTTTCAAGGGCGGCTGCGGAATCTCTGTCAGCGAGGACTGCGCTGCTGCTACAGACAAGGGCTGGTATCAGTCTGCCGACTTCTCCGCTGCCACAGAGGGTACTTACGGTGAAATACGCTGGGACGTTCCTGCTGAAATAAGAGACTATATCTCCGCCGGCGGCGAAATTCAGTTCGGCTACTGGTGGGGCAGTGCTTCAAGCATTCGTGTTGAAACCGTTGTATGCACCTACACACGGACACGGGAGATTCCTGTTGACGGCACAGCCAATGCAGATGTAGGAAAAAGCGTCAGCTACAGTGATACTGATAATTCTGTTCACGTTCCCTTTTCTGATGTAATGCCGGAAAACAGTATTCCACAGGCTGTTACATTCAATATAAGCTCCGGCGGCTCTCTCGGAAAATTTACCGGTGCTTTCGGACTTGATTCCTCAGAGGGACACTATCAGTCAGGTGATATTGCAGTTTTCACTGACGGCTCGTCACTTTCACTTACATGGATTCTCTCAGAAGAAGCCAAATCTTATGCAGCAGAGGACGGTGAATTTATGTTGGGGTACTGGTGGAGCGACCAACAGAATATTACTCTTGATTCAGTCATGGTAAAATATTCACAAGGCTCAGGTTCAGCCGGAAGCTCCTCCGGCAGCAAAAATAACGGCAGTACAGATAAAAAACCTGCCGCAGAAACTGAAAAACCAGCTTCTGACAACGGAGATTTCAGAACTGCGAAACAGCTTGTTGCTGCAATAAAAACAGGCTGGAATCTTGGAAACACCCTTGAATGCTATAATTACAATGACTACGCAAAGGACGGAGAAACTGCATGGGGCAACCCGAAAACTACTCCTGAAATGATTCAGGCTGTCTGTGATGCCGGATTTAATGCAATTCGCATTCCTGTAACGTGGGGAGAGCATTTAAACGGCGACACCATTGATTCAGCATGGATGGACAGGGTTCAGGAGATTGTGGATTACGCCTATGACCGTGATATGATAGTAATTCTCAATATGCACCATGACGATTATACATGGTTCAGACCTGTTGAAAGCGAATATTCAGCAAACAGTGCAAAACTCTGTTCAATATGGAAACAGATATGCAGCCGCTTCAGTGACTACGGCGACCGCCTTATCTTTGAGGGCATGAACGAGCCGAGAACTGTTGGCAGTGCAGGCGAATGGAACGGAGGTACCCATGAAGAAAGAGTCGTTATCAACAAGTATGAACAGGACTTTGTAAATACAGTCAGAGCAAGCGGCGGCAACAATGCCAAAAGAGCTCTTATAGTTACCTCCTATGCTGCTTCTTATGTCTCCGACGCTGTAAATGACGTTGTAATTCCCGATGATGACAATATTATCGTTTCTATTCACTATTACTCCCCCTGGGATTTCGCAAACGGTGACACAACACAGTGGGGTTCAGATTCCGACAAGGCTGACCTTGAGGCAGGATTCAGAACACTGAAAGAAAAGTTCGCTGACAAGGGCACGCCGGTAATCATAGGAGAATACGGCACTACAGCTGCAAGCTCCAATGATGTCAGAAGCAATTATTATGAGTATTACATCTCCACTGCTGCAAAATACGGTATAAAATGCTTTGTATGGGACAACAATGCTTCCAGCGGAGAATCAAGCTTCGGTCTGCTCAACAGAAAAAATCTTACTTGGAATCAGAGCATTCTTGACGCTATTATGAAAGGTTCAAAGCAATAATTCAGACGAATATATACCCAAAATTTAAAAGCCTGAGAGGAAAGGTTAATTTCTTCTCAGGCTTTTTATATGCT
>JAEDLA010000283.1 GCA_016295545.1 Oscillospiraceae bacterium
GAGGTTTTCACTGCTGAGGAAAAGAAAGCATGGCTTGCTAAGAATACAGACGTTTGTCTCGGTTCTGATGCATTCTTCCCCTTCGGTGACAATATCGAGCGTGCTAAGAAGTCAGGCGTTGCCTATATTGCAGAACCGGGCGGTTCTATCCGTGATGATAATGTTATTGAGACCTGCAACAAGTACAACATTGCTATGGCATTTACAGGTATCAGACTTTTCCATCATTGATTTGCTCTGGTAAAAAATATAATTATGCAAGGAGGAAAATCTCCCATGAAAAACATATTAGTAGTCGGCGGCGGCGGACGTGAGCACGCAATTATTATGAAGCTTGCTGAAAGCAAGCACGTCGGCAAGCTTTACTGCACTCCCGGAAACGGCGGTATATCAAAATATGCGGAGTGTTTCAATGTTAGTGCAACTGATGTTGATGGTGTAGTGGCTCTTGCAAAGGAGCTTAAACCCGATATGGTAGTCGTAGCTCCCGATGATCCGCTTGTTCTCGGAATGGTTGATGCTTTGCAGGCTGAGGGCTTCATGACCTTTGGTCCTAAGGCAAATGCCGCAATAATCGAAGGCTCAAAGGTTTTCTCAAAGGAGCTTATGAAAAAATACAATATCCCCACAGCTTTCTATGAGGTATTTACAGACAGTGAAAAGGCTGTTGAATATCTCAGGGAGCAGAACAGCTATCCGGCTGTAATCAAGGCTGACGGACTTGCTCTGGGCAAGGGCGTTATAATTGCTCAGAATGAGGAGGAGGCTGTAAAGGCAGTTCACGAAATGATAGATGAGCTGAAATTCGGCAAAAGCTCAGCACGTATCGTTATTGAGGAGTTCCTTACCGGACCGGAGGTATCTGTCCTGTCATTTACTGACGGAAAGACTATTGTTCCTATGATTTCCTCAATGGATCATAAGCGTGCTCTTGACGGTGACAAGGGACTTAATACCGGCGGAATGGGAACAGTTTCACCCAATCCTTATTACACTGAGGAAATAGCCGCTGAGTGTATGGAAAAGATATTCCTGCCCACTGTCAATGCAATGAATGCTGAGGGCAGAACCTTTGAGGGCTGTCTCTATTTCGGACTTATGCTGACTCCAAAGGGACCAAAGGTAATCGAGTACAACTGCCGTTTCGGAGATCCTGAAACACAGGTGGTACTTCCCATGCTTGACGCTGACCTTTACGAGATATTTGAAGCAGTTTACAATCACACTCTTGATAAGCTTGACGTTAAGTGGCATAAGGGCAGCTGTGCCTGTGTAGTAATGGCAAGCGGCGGTTATCCGGAAAGCTATCCTAAGGGAATTGAAATGAACGGCTTTGACGATAAGGGACAGATAGAGGGCTGCTTTGTTTACCATGCCGGCACAAAGCTTTCTGAGGAGGGAAAATTCCTCACAAACGGCGGCAGAGTGATAGGAGTTACAGCAAAGGGTGACGACCTGAAAAATGCTCTTGACAAGGCTTACAAGGGCGTTTCAGAAATTTCCTTTGAGGGAGCGCACTACAGAAAAGACATCGGACAAAGAGCTTTAAAGGCTCTCAGTTAAGGAGCTGCCTATGCATGAAAAGCTTTCAAAGGGGCTGACATTCGGGCTTCTTGGGAATGTTTTCTTTATTCTGTTCAGTCTGGTATGTCTTGCGTACTACAGTATATTCGGCAAAGAGGGAATAGTTGTTCCTTTTATTGAGGTTATTGCCTATCTCTGCGAAGCAGCAGGCTTTGTATTCATGGTGCTGGCAGTAATAAACATCAACCGTACTGTCCGCATGAGAACATGGCTGAAAATAAGCTTTCCTCTGTACATAGCTATGGAGCTTGTGCTTATGGTGCTGGAGCTTAACTCCTACAGGATTGAATTTTACAAGCCTTATTCACTGCTTCTGGCGATAGTCCATTCAGTAGCATCTGCGGCGGTCTGCTTCTGCTTTTATTCCCTTGATACGGGAAAAAAAGGACTTGAGATAACTATAATCATTTCTGTTGCAGTTATTCTCAGCGGTATGCTTGGCAATATACTTGGTTTCAGGATATATTTCAGTATTCTTATAAATGCGGTAGCTTATGTAATTCTATTTGCTTCTGTAAAGTGGATGCTTGGCAGAGGAACGATAGAAATTGACTGTCACGGTGACAAGGCAAGGGTTACAGAGTATAAAAGTACATTTTTCGGTGAATAG
>JAEDLA010000284.1 GCA_016295545.1 Oscillospiraceae bacterium
AAATAGAATCTCTGTCTCTTGAAAAGCAGTATGTGGGACGTGGTGCGCTTAAACTAAAAAAGGCGGCTGAATGCTTCGGACTTGATTTTACCGGACTTGTCTGCCTTGATATCGGCGCTTCAACGGGAGGCTTCACCGAGTTCATGCTCTCACAGGGTGCGGCAAAGGTCTATGCCGTTGACGTGGGGCACGGTCAGCTTGCAGAATCACTGCGCAGTGACAGCCGTGTGGTGAACCTTGAGGGTACGGACATACGAAATGTAACGGCGGAGCTTATTCCGGAGGAGGCGGACTTCATCTCAGCAGACGTTTCCTTTATTTCCCTGACAAGGATACTTCCGAAGATGTACGAGCTGCTTAAAGCCGGCGGAACTGCGGCAGTCCTTATAAAACCGCAGTTTGAAGCCGGAAAGTCCTGTATAGGCAAGCATGGGATAGTCAGCGATTTAAAGGTGCATGAGCGTGTTTTGCGTGAGATTGACGAATTTGCGTCAGCTGTGGGATTTCACTGTGAGGACTATACCTTTTCCCCCATAAAGGGCGGCAGCGGCAATATTGAGTACCTTGCAGTGCTTGAAAAAAACGGCAAGCAGCGGAAATGCTTTGATTTCAGAAAGCTTGCAGAAAGTGCAGCTGAGAATTTATACTGAACCCATTAATTCTGTATCTCCTGTCAGACCGCAGAAAAATTGTATTATAAAGGAGCATTTTGTATAATGAAAGCAGCCTTATATCCCAATTTTCAGAAGAAAAACGCCCTTTGCTGCGCCCGTGAGGCGTGTGATGTTCTCAGCTCAGCCGGAATCGAAGTCTGCGTATGTGAGAGATTCCGCAGTGAATTTGCAGACAAGCCGGCGGTGAAGTATGAGGATATTTCCGAATCGGCAAAGGACGCTGACGCTGTAATTGCAATAGGCGGCGACGGAACTATCCTCCGCTGTGCAAAGCATCTAATGGGTACGGAAACAAAGCTTCTTGGCATAAACACCGGAACACTGGGCTTTATGGCAGGTCTTGAAGCCGACCAGCTGGAAAAGCTGAAGCTTCTGAAAACAGGTGAGTACGAGGTCTCTGACAGAATGACTCTTGATGTGTATATTGACATCGGGGGAGAGGAAAAGGTATTTACTGCCATGAACGAGGTCTGCATAAAGTCGGTGACCTCCAGAATTTGCGATTTTTCGGTGTATTCAGACGATTATCTCATAGGCAACTACAGGGCGGACGGCGTGCTTTTCAGCACTCCCACAGGCTCTACAGCCTACGCCCTGTCGGCAGGGGGACCAGTTATTGAGCCTGACCTTGAATGTATAGAAATGACGCAGCTCTGTCCTCATTCGCTGTTTTCGAGAGCAACGCTTTTTTCAGCGTGCAGGCGGCTTAAATTCGTGAATACCAGCAGCGACAGGGAGCGTTTAATGAGCGTGAGCATAGACGGTGAACAGTGCATGGACCTTATGTGCGGACAGTCGCTGTGCATAGTCAGGGGCAGGAATAAGATAAAATTTATTGACCTTATTGGAAATTCATTTCACGAATCTCTTTGCAGAAAGATGATGAAGCCTATAAAATGAGGTGAGACTATGAAAAATAACAGGCATCAGGCTATTCTTGAAATAATCACCGAAACTCCCGTTTCTACCCAGAAACAGCTGATAAAGCTGCTGAGGGAGCACAATATCAGGGCAACACAGGCAACTCTTTCACGGGATATTCAGGACCTCTGCCTTGTGAAAGCCCGTGACAGGAACGGGATATACCGCTATGTCTTGCCAAAGGCAAAGGCGGCGGAAAAGAGCATTTTTGCGGACGCTGTGCTGTCTGTGGACTATGCCATGAATACAATAGTGCTGAAATGCCGTGCAGGCATGGCTCAGGGAACCTGTGCGGCTATAGATTCCGTTCACCACTCCGGCGTTGTGGGGACTATTGCCGGCGATGACACCATTTTTATTCTTGTTCGGACTGAGGAAGATGCAAAAAAACTGGCAAAGCAATTCAAAAGCGACCTGCTTTCGGGCAGGTAACGTTTTGTGAAACTGAGGTAGGAAATGCTGAAAGAAATTTATATAAAAAATCTTGCGGTAATTAAGGAAGCTGTTATTCCGCTTGAAAGGAAACTGAATATTTTTACAGGCGAGACAGGTGCGGGCAAGTCCATTCTTATTAACGGAATAAACGCTGTTCTGGGA
>JAEDLA010000285.1 GCA_016295545.1 Oscillospiraceae bacterium
TTTGACTCCTCATCAAGACGATTTCTCATTGTTGTAACGATTTCCATACCAAGCTCACGGGCTTCATCGCTTTCACCGTGATGAGCACCGATAAGAGCCTTTAAAGTCTCAGCAAGACCGATAAATCCGACAGAAAGCGTACCATGCTTGAGAACCTCGCCTACAGTATCATCGGGACCAAGCTTGTCCGAATCTATCCATATGCCCTGTCCCATAAGGAACGGGAAATTCTTTACCTTTTTCTGACACTGAATGTTGAAGCGATGCATAAGCTGGTCAATGGCAAGATCCATCATTTCGTCCAGCATATCGAAGAAAGCACCCACATTGTGGTCAGCCTTTATTGCAAGACGAGGGAGATTGATCGATGTGAAGCTGAGATTTCCTCTGCCGGTAACGATTTCCCTTGATTTGTCGTAGTTATTGCCTATAACACGGGTACGGCAGCCCATGTATGCGATTTCAGTATCGGGATCTCCCTCCTTGTAATACTGGAGATTGTACGGTGCGTCAATAAAGGAGAAGTTGGGGAAAAGGCGCTTTGCCGAAACTCTGCACGCAAGCTTGAAAAGGTCATAGTTCGGATCACAGGAATTGTAATTGATACCGTCCTTAATCTTGAAAATATGAATCGGGAAAATAGGTGTTTCGCCGTTTCCAAGACCTGCTTCCTGAGCAAGAAGAACATTTTTTATTACCATTCTTCCCTCCGGAGAAGTGTCTGTACCGTAATTTATAGAGCTGAACGGCGTCTGGGCACCTGCACGGCTGTTCATTGTATTAAGGTTGTGGATAAGAGCCTCCATAGCCTGATATGTTGCACGGTTAGTTTCCTTTTCAGCATTTTTAACTGCAAACTTCTGAATTTTCTCAGCTGTTTCAGCGTCGGTATATTTCAGCAGAAGCTCAAATTCCTTTTCCTGATAGCCGTTGTTGCTGGCAAGAACAGGCTTGAGACCATACTTTTCGCCGATTTCACTGCATATTGATTCAGCAGTCTCATTTTCATTCTCACAGCCTGCAATAAGTGACATTGCTCTTGCAATATTCTGAACATAACGGTGAGTATATGTTTTCTTGACGCCCTCAGCCATAGCGTAGTCAAATGTAGGAATACTCTGACCGCCGTGCTGGTCGTTCTGGTTGGACTGGATAGCAATGCAGGCAAGTGCGGAATAGCTTGCAATATCGTTAGGCTCTCTCAGGAAGCCATGACCTGTGGAAAAGCCGTTTGTAAAGAGCTTTTTCAGGTCTATCTGTGTACAGGTAGTTGTCAGTGTATAGAAGTCAAGGTCGTGGATATGAATATCGCCGTCTCTGTGAGCTTTTGCGTGCTTTGGCTCAAGAACATACATCTCATAATACTCCTTAGCTGAAACTGAGCCGTATTTGAGCATTGTACCCATAGCTGTATCGCCGTCGATATTGGCATTTTCACGCTTGATGTCGCTGTCCTTTGCCGGACTGAATGTCAGCTCATTGAGCACGCACATAAGATTGGTTTTCATTTCCCTTGAACGTGTACGCTCATATCTGTAGAGGATATAGGCTTTAGCAGTTTTTGCGTGACCATTCTCGATAAGTATTTTTTCAACAAGATCCTGAACCTCCTCAACAGTAGGAATCTTGCTGCCATAGCTTTTTTCATAATAATTGCAAACAGACACGGCAATATCCATAGCCTCGTTGAAATCACTGCCTCCGCAGGACTGAGCAGCCTTAAATATAGCGTTTGCAATTTTCTCCACATTAAACGGAACCTTTCTTCCGTCTCTCTTAATAATATGAATTATCATTAAACATTCCCTCCGTGTCGACCACAATATATTGTATCTCTCTTTCTATGTTTCTATATTAGTATAATCCAAATAGCGCTCTTTGTCAATCGTGCATTTTGACGATATAAAGGCTGAATATCGGCTCGCAAACATACATTTTGTACAATAATTCTTTTAAAAAATGACTTTTCCGCTGTATTCCGTGCATCAGAAATCATAGTGGAAAGAAAAAAGTCCGACCACAATATATTGTGGTCGGCTGATTTTTATACTAATTTCATATCGTTCTGATGAAAAATTTGTCAGCAGGTTGATATGGAATTAGTATTAAATATTATGCCGTATGTGTAAGTATATACCCTGAAATGTAGTCATAATATTTGTCGTTTATTGTATAATTATAAT
>JAEDLA010000027.1 GCA_016295545.1 Oscillospiraceae bacterium
GTAAAAAACGATAATCTGTCTGAAAAAATCAAGGCTGTCAGAGACAGCATTAAAATTAAAGAAGATGAGAACACCTCTCTCCGTGAAAAAAATGCCGCACTGGAAGCTGAAATCGAAGATCTGAAACTCAGTCTTATGACGATTCAGGTAGGTGAAGACGCTGCAGCTCTCGGAAGTGTTTTTGTCGAAGCACAGAAATCAAAGGAAATGGTGCTTAAATCAGCTCAGACTGAAGCTGATAATATAAAGGCAATGTCAAAAAAATCTGCTGAGGATACCATTGCTGATGCTAACAACAAGGCTAAGGAAATAATTTACGAAGCAGAGAAAAAGGCTGCTGAGATCACTGCTGACGCCCTTAATAATTCTGAAGAAATGAAGGTCGCTTCAAATAATATTAAAGCTGTTCTCGCCTCTGATATAGTCAAAATCAGTGACTATTTCTCAAAGCTGAAAGATGTTCTTCACGACTTTGAAGCTGACAGTTCAGCTGCTATTGAACAGTCTCAGGAGCTTCTAAAGGATGCAGAAAAAGAAGTGAACAAGGACGGAATCCCCGTGTTCAGACTGCCCGAAAGAATTGAACCTGATTATCCTGAAAAGCCTGATATAAAGCCTGTTTTTAAGTCTGAACAGGAAGTTAAGGAAAAGAAAAGGAATACGGAGCTTGATAAGCTTCAGGCTATGGCGGAAGCTATAGGCAACAGTGAAAAGAAGTCTTTTAAAAGCACCGATAACTCCCCCGAACAGCCCGATAATTCCACTGATAAAAAGTCAGAATCAGAACAGGATACCAAAACCTCGTCGGATAGCGAAAAATCAGCATCAAACACTGCTCCGAGTCTTGCCGATCTCCTAAAACAGGCAGCTGCCCTTAACGGCGGTAAAAACTAACCAAAATCAGATAAATATTATACTGCAGTCAAGGAGTTGTATGACCAATGAACGAAATTATTATTGTAAGGCCGGAAAAATGCGTCGGCTGTAACACCTGCGTAAGAAGCTGCCCTGCACCAGAGGCTAACATAACAAAACGTCTTGAGAACGGTCGTTTTATTACAACTGTTAATAACGAAAAATGTATCGCTTGCGGAGAATGTGTAAAAGCCTGTAACCACGGTGCCCGTGACTACATTGATGATACAAGGGAATGTATGGAACGCATTGAAAAGGATAAGGTTATCATTCTTGCATCTCCGTCTATTAAGAGTGTATTTCCGACTCAATGGATAGGCATTCTCGACTGGTTCAAAAGTAAGCATTGCATGATTTACGACGTTGCTTTAGGCGCTGATATCAGTACATGGGCTTACCTGAGAGCTATTGAAAACAATATTGTCGGAAATATTATCACCCAGCCATGCGCTGCCATTGTCAGGTATATAGAGATTTACCAGCCTAAGCTTATCAATAACCTTTCTCCCATTCACAGTCCTATTGCCTGCGCTGCTACATATATCAAAAAATATCTGAGAATGACTAATCCCATTGCTGTTCTCTCCCCATGTATAGCCAAAAAACATGAATTCATAGAAACAGATCTTGTTGATTATAACGTTACCTTCAAAAAGCTTTCTGAATATTTTGAAGCTAATGATATCAGAATTCCCCAGAACGCTGAAAATGAATTCGAATATCACTTCGAAGACCAGCAAGGTCAGTTAGGCTCTATTTATCCTCGTCCAGGCGGACTGAGAGATAATCTGTGGCTTCATAACCCTGATATTGATATCACCACCTCCGGAGGTGTTCACAAGGTTTATCCCGAGCTTAATATGTATGCTGAAATGCCTGAATATAAGCATCCTGAAGTATTTGACGTACTTTCCTGCGAATTCGGCTGTAATATCGGTCCGGCTTCCGGCACATTACAGTCTCCTTTTGACGTTATGACTACAATGAGAGAAGTTGAAAGAGAAGCTAAGAAAAACCGAAAAACAGGTCTGTTTCGTCAGGGTGAAGACCGGCTTTTCAAGAAATATGATGAGGAACTGAGACTTACCGATTTCATAAGAGGCTATAAACGCCTCAGACCTTCTCCTCTGCCGTCAGAACAGCAGCTGGATACCGTGTTTAAAATGATGGGTATGCACACAGAAGAAGAACGTCGTTTTGACTGTCATGCCTGCGGTTACAGATCCTGTCGTGAAATGGCTACTGCTATCTGTCGTGGACTCAATACTCCTGATAACTGTATTATTCATGCAAAGTCGGTACTAAATGCACGTCACAGCGAGCTTACACAGCAACATGAAAAGCTTACTGAAATCACTTTTAAATGTCTTGAACTTTCAGAAGAACTCAAGAAAAATGTTCGTGAAATCAAAGACAATATCGAGACTATCGGTGATTCTACAAACAAGACATCTGAGAGAGCCGGTGTAGTTAACGACCTGCTTAAAAATATTATTGCATTCTGCAGCAGCAACGAAACTATGGACGCTGACAGCGTTAAGCAGATGGTCGTTATCCTTGAAACAACTCTCAAAGCATTCGGTGCTCTTGATGAAAATGTTAATACAACCAACAAAAGCTCCGGTCTTATTTCTGAGTCTATTATTCAGATCAGAGAGCTTGTTGACAAAATTAACGCTACACTAAGCGAAACAACGAATAAAGCTAAGGATTAATTCAATATATCATAGTATTACTTAAATTAAAGGAAAAGGAGATCGTGTTATGCAGTGCGAGATCTGCCATGCCGAGCTGGCTGCCGACAGTATAGCCTGTCCTGAGTGCGGCGCTCCCATTTTACAGAATGTAGAATGCTTTGAAAATACTATGGAGATTCAGCGTATCCTCAGAACAATTATGGTTGAAAACTGCAAGGAATCTCCATTTAACACACGTAAGCTGGTTGCTCTTATGAAAGACTATCTTACTGATTATAAAAAAGAATGCCGTTTGCTTATATATGTTATCGACTGCGGTATTTTAAAAAATATGCTTTCAGAACCTGACAGAAATATTGCTATAATGCGTGCGAAAAGCCGCCTTGTCAGTGAATGCTTCATATCTCAGCAGGCTGCTGAATTTGTACTCTGCTGCCTTACTTATATGCTGAAGTGGCCTTATAAAAGCGAGCCTGTGGCTGCCGCTGAACCAGTTGCTGCGAAAATCAACTCAGCTGAAGAAAAAGCCGCTGAGCCCACTGAAAAGCCTGAGGATAAAAAAGATAAGAAAAAAAGCAAGTCAAAGCCCCTTACAGTTGATTCAAAGATTTTCCGTCCAATTGACGCTGTAAAGTTCAGGCTTACAAGGAATGTTATTATCCCCGACGGATATACAAAAATCGAAGGTTTCTCCTTTGATAAATACGGATTTATTTCTTCCGTTGTTCTCCCCGATACTGTAATGGCTATCGGTGAATACGCTTTCTCAGGCTGCAAACACCTTAAATCCATTTCAATTCCGGAATCTGTAAAGGTGATTCGTGAGGGCGCTTTCTGTCAGTGCACCGAACTGGATTCGATAAAGATCCCCGAAGGTATCCTTGAAATTGCCGATAATACCTTTATGTGCTGCGAATCACTGCAGGTCATGGTTATCCCCTCCTCTGTCAGCAGTATCGGCGTTCAGGCATTTTCCGGCTGTGATAATTTACACAAGATCTTTATTCCGGAAAGTGTTAAATTCATAGATGAAAACGCATTTTCATGCTGTCCTAATCTGAAGGTGCGCTGTTATGAAAATTCTTACGTTCACAAATACTGTCTTGTAAACAACATTAAAACTGAAACAGTTTCTGTGGGTGCAGATCTTTAATCAGTACCTTAACAACAGCATCAATTAATACTAATCTCATATCATTCTGCTTAAAAGAAGATTTTTTATTAACATAAGTTTAAGGAAGGACTAATTTTTATGGTTGAACTTAAAATAGGTCAGCAGGTCGATATGGAGTTCGGGGGCAAAGCTACCGTTCTCGGAATCATCGGCAGCGGCGGTCAGGGTATCGTTTATCTGGTCGAATTCAACGGCATGAAATGGGCTCTGAAATGGTACGATGTGGACAAAATCAGAAAGCCTAAGGAATTCCGCAAGAATATTCAGAATAATATTGAGGACGGCGCTCCAAGCAACCGTTTCTTATGGCCAAAATACCTTACAAAGGAAAATCCTGACGGCACATTCGGCTACCTTATGGAGCTTAAACCTGAAAGCTTTGACTCCTTTGTAGATATTTTAAATACATACAAGCTTTGCGTAGATCCTCTTACCGGCAGAGCTACCAAGAAACCCGTCCGGTTCTCAAGCCTTTACGCTATGGTAACCGCTGTTATTAACATTGTAAATACTTTCAGACAGCTTCACCGTGCCGGAAAAAGCTATCAGGACCTTAACGACGGCGGTTTCTTCATAAACGTTGACACCGGCGCTGTACTTGTCTGCGACTGCGATAATATTGCTCCCGAAGGAAGTAACTTCGGAATCGGCGGTAAACCGGGATATATGGCTCCGGAAATCGTAAGAGGCATAGCTAAGCCTGATGTTCAGACGGATAAGTATTCTCTTGCCGTTGTACTTTTCAAGCTTCTGTTCAGAGGAGATCCTATGGAGGGCGAAAAGGTTGTCAAGGACGTTTGCCTTACCGAAACCTCAGAACTCAGGCATTACGGTCAGAACGCTGTTTTTGTCTACGATCCGCAGAACAGCTCAAACCGCCCTGTAAGAGGTATTCACGACAACGTTATCAAGTTCTGGCGGCTCTACCCCGACTATATCAAGGACGCATTTATCCGCTCCTTTACCGTCGGTCTTACTGAGCCAAACAAACGTGTTATTGAAAATGAATGGCAGAAGCTGTTTATTCGTCTCAGGTCTGAGATAATTATGTGCGGCTGCGGCAGAACTAACTTCACCTCAATGTTTGAAAAGCCCGACGAGCACTCCTATAAATGTCCGAAGTGCGGTATGTCATTCAGTACACTGGGATTCTCCAACCATGATTTCCGTGTTCCCCTGTATCTCGGCAGAAAGTTCTTTGAATGCGAGATTTATCCCGATTCAGACGACTTCCTCAGCGTTGCAGGCGAGCTTGTGGAAAACAAGCTGAAGCCCGGTATTCTGGGAATTAAAAACTGTTCTTCTAAAAAATGGCGTGTAAAAATGCCTGATGGTAATTTTTATGATATTACCTCCGGAAAAGGTTTCCCCATCTGGAAAGGTCTTGAAATCGACTTCGGCGGTGTAACTGCTAAAATTTAGCACAATTCTCCGATGCCTGTATCTGTGACTGTTCATGCATACAGCTTATCCAGTCTGCCGAAACTGCACTGCAGCGGCCTGCAGGCAATCCGGATTCTCAAAAATCTGCCGCTTCTCCCCTGTGGACTAACGGCTTAATGAAAGGGAGATTTATTATATGAGCAATGAAATTAATAAGAAAACTCCAAATACTGAGGTTGATTCTTTGCAGAATGTCAAGGAAAATACCAGTTCCGAAAGCCTTCTCGATTTTGACGATGATGATCCGCTTGGTGCAACAAGCGTTTCCAAAAAAAGTCTCGTTATATTTTTCATGATAGATACCTCCGGCAGTATGAAAGGTAAAAAAATGGGTGAGCTTAATACCGTTATGGAAGAGCTTATCCCTGAAATTCGACGTGTCGGTGAAGCTGATACCGATGTTAAGATTGCTGTTCTTACTTTCTCAACAGATGTAAAGTGGATGTACTCCGCCCCAGTTTCCATTGAGGAATTTGAGTGGACTCGTCTTAACGCCTCCGGTGTAACAAGCATGGGTGCTGCATTCAGTGAGCTTTCTGCAAGAATGTCAAGAAACAGCTTCCTCAGCTCTCCGTCACTGTCCTTTGCTCCGGTTATTTTCCTTATGACCGACGGTTATCCTTCTGATGACTACAAAAAAGGTCTTAAATCACTCCAGTCTAACAGCTGGTATAAATTCGGTCTTAAAGCTGCACTTGGTATCGGCAGCGAGGCTAATGATGATATGCTTGCTGAATTCACAGGTTCAAAGGACACTGTTGTTCATGCCTATACCGGTGGTCAGCTGGCTCAGATGATAAAAGTCGTAGCTGTTACTGCTTCTCAGATCGGCAGCAAGAGTATGACGCTTTCTGACGAAACCAACAAGGAGCTTAGTGAAGCCGATGTTTATGCTTCCAAGCAGAAGCTGCTTGGTCAGCAGATACAGGATCTTGTGGGAAAGGACGACTCCAACGATGTCTCCTTTGATACCGGCTGGTAATCAGAATTGTCCGTTTCTCAGGATCAAACTGCCTAATTCAATTTTTTCGGGAGGATTTATATGTTCAAGGGCTTCAGCAATTCAGTAATTGGCGCAAGCCATGAGAAAAGAGACATGGTATGTCAGGACAGCTCTGCTTTTAAGGTCGGCAGTAGTTATGCCATTGCTGTCGTAGCCGACGGTCACGGCAGCAAAAAACATTTCAGAAGCAATATGGGTTCAAAATTCGCTGTGGAAGCCACTGTGGAAACAATTGAACGCTTTTACGCTGATACGGAGAAGTTTGAAGATAACTTCCCCCGTAATCATAAAATGATAATCCAGAATATTCAGAAGCAGATAATTTCCTGCTGGAATGCAAAGGTTGCCGAACATATCAGGACTACCCCTGTAACTGTTGAGGAAAAAAGCACTTTTACTCCTGAGGAATTTGAAAAAATCCCCGTTGAATCATACTACGGAACAACTCTTGTTGCTGCTGTTACCGGAAGTGATTATACATTCGGCTTTCAGATAGGCGACGGCAGCCTTGTAGGCGTTTTTGAGGACGGAGAAACTGAAATGCTTATCGATTATGAGGAATCAAATCCTGCAAATATTACTTCTTCGATATGTAATTCCAACGCTGCTTCAATGTTTGACAGCTTTTATGTAAACAACAGGAAGCTTCTTGCACTTTTTGTCTCCACAGACGGTCTGTACACTTCCTTCGGCAGCGATAAGGACTTCCTTGACTATCACACCATAATTTCAGGACAGCTTTCTGAATCTGATTCCTTTGAAGATGCAGTAGTCAAGAATCTCAGAAAAAGAGCGCATTTCGGAACTGAGGACGATATTTCTCTTTCCTGTGTTTATGATTATGACCTTATTAGACAAAAATCAGATGTGCTGAAGAAAAAAATCGAAGAAAATAAAAAATGAGTCACTGGAAATAAGCATTATTAGCTGAAAGGCAGTTTAAATCAGAAAGGATAACGGTAACTTATTATGGATATTAATTCTTTGTACAATATTTCCAGAGAATATGCGGAAAGAATTAATCAGAATATACCGGATATGGTCTCTCAGGAAAATTCCCAACTCTGTGTTATCAGGTCCGGTCAGAATAAAATCTACACAGGAATTACCGGCATTGCTGTTATCAAGGGCGTTCTCACTGAGGACTCCGCCCTTTCAAGAGCAGTAAGAGCTATGAATGCTGCCGGTGACACAAAAGCATCTGAACTTATTAATATTATGTTCAGCGACTACAGTATTACTGTTCCCGAAAATGATGAGCTCTCCGCACTAACTGATATTAACCCAGAAAATGTCAGCTGTGAGGTCGTTATTTCTATGGAAGAAGCTGTTACCGCTTCTTCCCTCTCAAAACAGCTTCATTCCAATTCAGAAATTAACGAAGCTGAAACTCTGCCACAACAGCCTGAGTCTTCTCCTGCAGAGGATACCGCCGGCACACCGGAGTTTTCCGGCAGCTTCAGTGATTCTGTGGAGTTTGCAGACGGCTTTGACATAGATGAAAGCAATCCCTTTTATGAACCTCCTGCTGCGGACGACGCTCCCGCTGTGATTAAAACTCTTGCAGACAATCCGAATGCAGCAAAATCTATGGCGGAAATGATAAGTCAAAATAATCCAGACACTCAGCAGTCTGTTTCATCGGATTCTGAAAGGTCAATGGAGAATCCGCTGTCCAAATCAGAACTTCGCAAACAGGCGAAACAAAGAAAAAAGGTTGCAAAAGCTAATTTCAACATTAGAAAGAAATTTTAATTCAGAACCTGCACCGACAGCAATTCTGTCGTCTAAAATCAAGAATTTCTATCGGTACAGGCTCTCAGAATCGTGGAAGGAAGATGTTTATGGCACTATATCTCTATAGTATTGATGAAGCTGAGGATAGAAAATTTATCGTTACAAAAGCAATGTCCGGTCAGGCTAAAATGGGTACTCTTGTACATATTATGGAATGCTCTGAAAATTCAAGCGGTATTTCTGTCAGCTATCGTGTTACTGAAACAGGTCAGGATTTTAATATTAAATTTGAAAATCTAAAGCAATTCTGCAAATGGGCTCGTCCTGATAACTTTATTGCCCGTCACTACGAACACCTCAGCAATAAAGATGTGCTCCATTATCTGAAGATAAGCAGCCGCAGCTTCGTAAGCTTCTGCCTGCCGCTGATTCTTGCTGCACTCGTTATAATATGGGCAGTTTCAATGATTTGCCTGAAAAATACTGCCGGCATCATTTTAGGATGTGTTCTTTCAGTTATTGCTGTAGCAGTGATTCTCGGCATTTACCGCTATCAGAAAAAGCATATTATGGTAAGCCTGTACAACAAAATTAGTACCAACTGGGGAATTGTTGTTAAATAAGGAATCAGTAATATCAGTAATTCAGTACAGAACAGTGTGTTTCAGGCGGAGTTTACCGCCTTAACATCAGGTCTATTACAAATAGGCTCAGTATAGGGTGTTTTCGCATTATTCTGCGGAAACACTTTTATTTTATCATTCTCACAGAGAAAACTTTCAGAAAGAAGTGTGGAGTATGTATAATCCAAAATCCATGAGGGCTGAGGAGTTTATCAGCAATGAGGAAATTCTTAATACCCTCGAATATGCTGAAAAAAACAAAAATAACCGTGAACTTATTGAACAGCTTCTCGAAAAGGCAAAGCCGAGAAAAACAGAAAGAGGAATTGAATGTGCAGGACTTTCTCACCGTGAAGCATCTGTTCTCCTTGCTTGTGAAATTCCCGAAATGACTGAGAAAATATACACGCTGGCTGAGGACATAAAAAAAGCTTTCTACGGCAACAGAATTGTTATGTTCGCCCCTCTGTATCTCTCCAACTACTGCGTAAACCAGTGCGTCTACTGCCCCTATCACTATCAGAACAGGTCTATTCCAAGAAAAAAGCTTACTCAGGAGGAGGTCGCTAAGGAGGTTATAGCGCTTCAGGACATAGGTCATAAGCGCCTTGCCATTGAAGCCGGTGAAGATCCCGTTAACAATCCTATTGAGTATATCCTTGAATGTATCAACACTATTTACTCAATAAAGCATAAAAACGGAGCAATCCGCCGTGTAAATGTAAACATTGCTGCAACCACCGTTGAAAATTACCGTAAGCTTAAAGACGCCGGAATCGGTACATATATACTTTTTCAGGAGACATACCACAAGGAAAGCTATGAAACGCTTCACCCTGCCGGTCCGAAACATAATTACGCCTATCACACTGAGGCTATGGACCGTGCTATGGAGGGCGGTATTGATGACGTTGGTCTTGGAGTTCTTTTCGGTCTGGAGCTTTACAAGTATGAATTTGCAGGACTTCTCATGCACGCAGAACACCTCGAAGCCGTTCACGGCGTTGGTCCTCATACGATAAGCGTACCGAGAGTTAAGCGTGCTGACGATATTGATCCGAATGTTTTCGACAATGGCATTGACGATGATACTTTTGCTAAAATCATTGCCTGCATAAGAATAGCAGTCCCCTACACCGGACTGATTATCTCCACCCGTGAAAATGAAAGCTGCCGCAATAAAGTTCTCAGACTTGGCGTTTCTCAGATTTCCGGCGGTTCAAGGACTTCTGTCGGCGGCTATGCCGGATACTCTGCTGACGAAAGACCTCACGATACTGAGCAGTTTGATGTTTCTGACCAGCGCTCGCTGGACGAGGTTGTAAAATGGCTTATGGAGCTTGGCTATATTCCGTCATTCTGCACCGCCTGCTACCGTGAGGGCAGAACAGGTGACAGATTTATGAGTCTCTGCAAAACAGGTCAGATTCAGAATTGCTGCCACCCCAATGCTCTGATGACATTAAAGGAATATCTGGAGGATTACGCTTCTTCTGAAACAAAGGCTGTTGGTGAAAAGCTTATTGAAGCTGAGCTGAAAAATATTCCCAATGAAAAAGCAAGAAGGCTTGCAGCTGAGTATATTGAAAATATTCACGAGGGAAAAAGAGATTTCAGATTTTAATATACCCCTGATAAAATTGAAACGCCATAGAATCATAGGTTCTATGGCGTTCTTTTGATATTTTTCGGCAAATAAATATTGGTAATTACTTCGTCGGGCAAGCCGAGGGGAATAATGCTGTAACGGTCCGTAAATCATCGCTTCGCTTGATTTACTACTTTGTTAGGAGGGGGCTCTGCTCCCAACGGTCGCCCGTACCCTCTGTCACTTCGT
>JAEDLA010000028.1 GCA_016295545.1 Oscillospiraceae bacterium
AAAAGACCTTTCAGATTACGGTATAAGGTATGACAGCTGGGACAGTCAGAGTGCCGCCGGATTTCTTCTTTCAGTATCTGAAGAAATAAAGGAAAAGACCGGCAAGGACATAACAAGCGAAAAGCTTTATGTTGAAATATTTTCACGCATAAACAGCTGTCTTATCTTTGTTTCGTTTATGCCGAAAAGCACCCGTAAAATCCGGAAAGAGTTAATAGTCTGTACATTTCCGGATTTTGAATCACTCAGAAACTTCTGCCGGAAAATTAGCGATGAATTTCCGGAAATGATATATTCAGACAGTCTTTATTACAGTTCATGTACCCTCCGGCTTATACTTGAAATATCATCAGAGTGCAGATGTTTTGCCGAGGACTTTGCAGGAGAGGGGACTGTCTCAGAATATGATGCTGTTGCACAGGCGTCAACCCGTGAATACTATGTCTGTGCCGAGCCTTTTAATGCGGTTGAAAAGATTGCAAAGCTTTAAGGCAACACCGCACAATTAGCAGCTACCGCTTTTGCCGCACATCTGCTTGCAGATTTTCCGTCATATCACATAAAAATCTCTTGACATACGCCAGTATGCCTGCAAGATTTTTATGCAATCTGCCGAAAAATCTGACTGCGCATCTGTACGACAATAATTATGCGGTATTGCCTATACACTTGTTGCACTTTTTACCTGTTATTTTACTCTGCCGAAAGAAATTCCTCAAAGCTTGCAACATCGCCTGTTTTTGTAGCAGTATAGGCGTAATAGGACAGCATCAGCGAAGCGTCCACCGGAGTAATTTTGCCGTCACTGTTCACATCAGCCGCTTTTTGCTGAACGACAGTAAACAGAGAAGCTCCGCCGGTTTGTCGCAAAGCATAATCTCCCAGAACTATTGAAGCATCTACAGGTGTAATTTTACTGTCATTGTTCATGTCACCAAGCTGAATATTTTCAGAGGTTTCAGTAACAGGCTCTGTTTCAGCAACAGATACAGTTGTGGAAGTCGTTGTAGTTGTAGTCGTGGTGGTAGTTGTGGTAGTCGTTGTAGTTGTTGTAGTCTCAGCAGTCGTTGTTTCTGTGATTTTTCCGTCTGTTTCGTTGTAGGAAGTCAGGCACGCAGGAAAGCTGTCATAATAATAGGGATACATAAAAGTATTAACATCATGCATATAAAATGTCAGCGTCTGCTGTTCGCCGTCCACATCAGCTGTACAGGTATATTTCACCCCTGATTTTACATCATAGGAGTGCATTTCCTCATCAGAAAGAAGGAACTGTCTGTTCGTTACATCGACTATATACCAGTTGTCGGAAAGGCGTATCTCATTCCACGCATGATTTACTCCTGTAACAACAACAGCGTCAATTCCTGATTCTCTGCACAGGAGCATATACGCAAGGGAAAAACCGGCGCAGACAGTTTTATTATCAATGAAAGCTGACGCTATTGACTGGTCAAGTTCTCCCGATTGGTAGGCAACATTCTTTCTTAAAGCAGTGTAAAGATAGTTCGCACGGTCATATTCGGAATCATAAGCCATTGCGCCCTCAGTGTATGTCTCTATTTCTGTTTCTATTGCTGCTTTTGCCGAAGCTCTTTCAGCGCCGTCCTGATACTTCTCAAAAAGGCAGAACTGAACATATCTGGTGCCATACATTATACTTGAATCGCACCAGAAAAACTCAGGGTGAGAATAGTGGAAAAGCCATGCTATCTCAACAGCACGCTCCTGGCTAATACCGCTGAAATAGGCTGAGGGAGTCTGAACATAATCTGCTGCTGAGCTGTCAACTGTTTCACAACTTTCAAGGAGAGCGTTATAGAAATTCTTTTCAGCTTCCGTTTTCAGCATATTATAGATATAGCAGTCATCCTCCCAAGTACTGCTGATACTTGTTTTTGCTGTGCTGAAATACGGCTGAGGATAAACCTCATCTCTGACAGCAGTCCAGCGCAGGTCATTCTGCTGTGATATTTCAGTATAAGTTTCTGCTGCCGCCGAAGTATAAAAAGAACTTGTAATACAGCCTGCAATAACAGCAGCAGACGATAGCAGTCCGCATATTCGTTTAAAAATACTCATAAAAATACTCCTTATCCGGCAATCATGCCGTCTATATAAAATAGATAAATACTATTAAACTGTGAATACATTTTAAGCTATTATAACTATTATAGCACATATTTTTACAGATGTAAATAGAAAAAATATTAATATCTGAGAAAAAATTGTAAAAAAATTCCTCGCTGTGCAGCGAGGAAAACAATAAGCTATAAATATTTTTACTTTCTTGACAGTTCCTGAATCTGTTCCTCAAATTTCTGACGTTCTTCAATGTTACGAACAAGCTGGCTGTCAACATTCTCATCAGCCTGTCCTTTGAATACAAATTTAAGGAGTACAGGTGTTATAATCGTGGTGAACACTACCATTATGATTATAGGAACAAAGAATTTTTCATCGATAAGTCCGAGACCTGCACCTTTCTGTGCAACTATAAGTGCAACTTCTCCTCGTGATATCATGCCGACACCAATCTGAAGCGATTCCTTTCCGGTATAACGGCAGACCTTTGCTCCCAAACCGCAGCCCACGACCTTAGTAGCAAGGGCAATAAGCACGATAGCAACGGTAAACCATATAAGATTACTGCCCATTTTTATGCTTGTCATTGAAAGTCCCACACTGGTGAAGAATACCGGTGAAAGGAGCATATACGACAGAGTGTCAAACTTTGAAGTGGTGTACTTGACATTGGTACTTCCGGAGAGGGCAAGTCCGGCGAGAAAAGCTCCGGTAATATCTGCAACGCCGAAGAACTCCTCCGCAATCCATGCAAGAGCAAGGCAGAAGACAAATGAAACAATAGTATGTCTGCGCAGGTCCTTCCGGTCGTGGTCACGCCATTTTATATAGACAATGTGATAAACCACAGCCGCAAGTATAGCAACAATAAAGAATGCAACTATCTTTACAAGAACAAGCCACAGAGGAGCTGTATCTGCTCCCTCACCGCCGCCGGCAAGAGATGTTATAACAGTAAGTGCAATGATTCCTAAAATATCATCAATAAGAGCAGCTCCCAGTATGGCATTACCTGCACGGGTGCTCATTTTTCCCAGTTCCTTTAAGGTTTCAACAGTAATTGAAACAGAAGTTGCCGTAAGGATAACTCCGATAAAGAACTGCTGAAGAATAGCCGGAGCGCCCTGACCGTTCTCGCCTATTCCCCAGAGCTTTGCAACTGCAAAACCGCCGAGCAGCGGAACGATAACTCCGCAGAGAGCTATTACAAAAGATGCCTTTCCGGATTTTTTCAGCTCACCGATATCAGTTTCCATACCGACTGTAAACATCAGCAGTATAACACCAAGCTCGGAAAGACTGCTTATAAAATCAGTTTTCTCGATAAGTCCGAGACAGGCAGGGCCGAGAAAAACTCCGGCGAGGAGTGCGCCAACGACCTGCGGCAACTTGATTTTTCTTGTAACAAGTCCAAAAAGCTTTGTTGACAAGAGAATCAGCGCAAGAAATTTTAAAAATTCGTAATCCATTACAAACCTCCCGCAAAAATCAGGTTTTTCCAGATTATCTCTGAACATTCCTAAATATTATATATCAATATGCGGATTTTGTCAATGAAAAGGAGCGTTTACACAAGCCAAAGTTTATCAACTTTTCCGGAGGATTTTATGGTACAAATTCTGCGCAAGTCATTGGTAATAAAAACAATGCAAAACAAATGAGCCCCTTAAAGGAGCTCATCTGCCATGATATAGGGATTATTGGGGATTTTATAGGGTAATATTGGGGTAAACATTACCCTACCATGAAAATCAGCTTCGGGATTTCTCCCTCAGCAATTATATTATAGACGGCGTATGTGTATTTCTTGTGAAAAACCGGCAAATTTTCAGTTATAATTTTATGAACAAGGTATAAACATTTTTATGTGTTATGCACATCAGCCTTTTCCGGAAGAACATCACTTATTTTAAACCAGAAAACCGAGCCTTTGCCGAGAGTGCTTCTTACGCCGTATTCATAGCCATGAAGCTTCAGAACTGCCTTGACTATGGAAAGTCCAAGACCAGTTCCCACAACCTCTCTCTTATGATTTTCAGAGCGGTAATATTTATCGAAGATAAGCTTTATCTTATCCTCCTCGATGCCCTCTCCGGTGTCCTCTATTTCAATAAGAACGCCGTCCTCCTGATTTATCTGCCGTACAAATACCTGTTTATCGGCACCGGTATAATTTATTGCATTGTTAATAAGATTATAAATTACCTGTTCAATTTTTACAACATCACAGCAGACCACCCTTTCCTCATCAGGGATAAAGTGGATATGATATCCCATTTTCTCCGATATACCTTTGAATCTGTCAATTATCTCCGCAAGCTGGCTTCTTATATTAAATTTAGTACAGCTCAGCTTCTGCTTGCCGCTTTCCAGCTTTGACAAATCAAGGACATCATTGACAAGAAGTGCAAGCCTGTCCGTCTCGTTAATGATAATTTCAAGATGCTCAGCTCTTTTTTTCGGATTATCACCTGAAAGGTCACGTATCATCTCAGCGTAGGCTTTCAGCATAGTAAGGGGAGTCCGCAGGTCGTGGGAAATATTTGCAATAAGGTCACGCTGCATGGTATCAACCTTTGAAAGCTCCTTTTCCGCATAAGTAAGAGTATCTGCAAGCTGTTTTACCTCAAGATAGCCTTTCCCCTCAAATTTAGTGTCAAAATTACCTTTGGCAAGGCTCTCTGCGGACTTTGTAATCTCAGTAATCGGCTGAGCAATACGCTTTGAGACATAGAGCGATATGATAAATGCAACTCCTATCAGGATAAATATAATGATACTCAGCTGACGCTTTATGATAGATACAGTTGAACCTACAGGCACAAGAGCTGTATTAAGCAGCAGATAGCCCTCCGGCTTTTCAGGTGAACCAATAGCACAGCCATAGAGAAGCATATCATAATTGCTTCTCGGATTTTTTATTTTATAGTATATCTGACCGTTACCGCTTTCTGTTATCTTGTCCAGAAAAACGTACACTCTGTTTTCTTTTCCATGAATCATGCAGTCGCCCAGTACCTCACGGGAATAGAGCGATCTGCCGTACTTGTCAAGAACTTCAACACAAAGGTCGTTGTCAACAGCAATATCAGTAAGTGTTTTCCCGAAGCTGTCACCTGAATGCTGCTCATAGGAGTTTACAATGGTATCAGCGGCTATCCTGACATCATTTATTTTCATTGTCTCATAGAAACGCTCCAGGAAGAAAATCAGGCTGAACCACAGCATAAAGAATACTATAGCGGAAAAAAGCACGAAATAAAGCCATATTTTCAGTCTGAGGGGCGTTTCTGCAATTTTCCGTTTTATGATGTTATACAGCTTCAAATTTATATCCCATTCCTCTCAGGGTAACGATAAATTTCCTGTACTCTCCAAGACTGTTTCTCAGCATTTTGATATGTGTGTCAACAGTTCTGTCATCACCGAAGAAGTCATATCCCCATACTTCCTCGAGAAGCTTGTCACGGGAGAGTGCGATATTCTTATTTTTTACAAGGTAAAAGAGAAGATCATATTCCTTTGGCGTCATTGACGCTTTTTCGCCGTTTACATAGACTTCTCTGCCGGAGATATTGACCTCCAGTCCCTCAAAAACATACTTATCCGGCTGAGCCGACTGCTCCGAGCGGCTGTTTCTTTTCAGAACAGCTTTTACTCTTGCCATAAGCTCCTTAGGCGAAAAAGGCTTTACCACATAGTCGTCAACGCCTATTTCAAATCCGAAAAGCTTGTCATACTCCTCGCCTCTTGCGGAAAGCATTATCACAGGGATATTTTTCGTCTTGTTTATCTCCTTGCAGGCAGAATATCCGTCAAGACGAGGCATCATCACGTCCATAATTATAAGGTCGTAGTCATTGCTGCGGCAGAGATTAACAGCTTCCATGCCGTTTTCAGCTTCAGTAACCTCATAGCCTTCAAATTCCGCATATTCACGGACAACCTTTCTGATATTTATTTCATCATCTACAATTAATATTTTAGACATATTATTCCTCCCTGAGCTATTATTTGACCTGTGCGGAAACAGCAGATTTCCGGACAATTACATTATAAATCCTTAAAGTGTTAATTGTGTGAAAGTTTCAAGGATTTTTTATTATCATTTTAGTAATAATAAAAATTAATAAACGTAATTATTTTACTTTACAACACTATTCTTTACACGAAACATCAAAAAACCGATTGACATTTACATTTTTTTTTGATATAATATACATAATGATTCCTTGCGAAGGAGGTTGCTCCATGAACAAAAAAACTCACTTTTTTGCTACGCTTATCATGGTTGCGGCTACAGCTGCTGTACTTGTTTACGCTAATATACGCCATGATTACGCTATAATTATACTTTCAACTTATGTTATAACAATCAGTCTGTTTATGCTGATATATTCCATTGTGAAGCTTTTCCAGCGAAAAACTACTGTTGAAACAGGTGATATCGCCGGTGTTACCGAAAATCTAAACACTGAAATCGTCCTGTGGACTGACGACTGCTCCGCTGTCTTTATGAATAAATGCCTCAGAAACGCTCTCGGAATTACCGATGACAGCTTTGACAGCAAGGAAATTCTGAAAAAAATTTTCAACGTCAGTGATATGGACGAGAAAACTATTCAGAAAATTATTAACGGCGAATTGGGCGAATCCACCTTTCACAATGCTTACGGCGGAAAAACCTGCATTTCCTGGAGCACTTCCCTCTTTAAGGAAAACAGCAAATCCAAGCTTTACCTCAGTGCCGGATTCAATCTGACTGAAATAAAAAAAATGCAGACAAGCCTGCGAAGCTCCAACGACTGCTTTATGATGTCTATGGAGCTTTCCGAAATTGGCGTTATGATAAGCAGAAGCCAGAACCGATACTATGCTTCTCCTCAGCTGGTTCGTATGCTGGGACTGAAAAGCAGTTCCGTTAAATTCTCGGACTTCCGTGCTCTCGTTCACCCCAATGACCGTATTCAGTATGACAGCTGTCTGAAGCTGCTCGAAACCTCCGGTTCTGTCAGCAATGAAGTCCAGCAGCTGGAAATGCGCATCAAATCCGCTGACGGCACATACAGGTGGTACTCCTACCGTTTCAAAATAGTCAAGATTTCTGGAAATTCTTTCCCCGTTCTGGGCGGCGCTTTCCTTGATATTACTCAGGAACGTGAAAAGGATATGCTTATTGAGCGCCTTGCCTATATCGACGATGTCACTGAAATCGCAAACAGAAACAAGCTTGTCAAAACAGGTGAGGAAACCTACAAATGCTGCCGTATGCTCAATTATTCCTACTGGGTTATCGTTCTCGATATCGACAGATTTCATATCGTCAATGATACCTGCGGATACGACAACGGAAATGTGCTTCTCAGAGACTTTGCTCACTTACTTTATAAGTATATCAGTCCCGGCGGTCTTGCCGCAAGAATCAGCGGTGATAACTTCGCACTTGTTCTCAGGGATTACGGCGACGAGGAGCTTCCAATAAGAACTGTTTCCGCTATTCAGGACGATATCCTGAAGCTTGCCAACAATAATTTCTCCTCAATCAAGCTTTCTTGCTCAGCAGGCTATTCAAAAATGCCTGGGGACGGCAATTCTTTTTTAGATGTCCTTGAACACGCTGAATTCGCCCTTAAATCAAGCAGTGAATATCAGGGCAGCATTACTGCCTACGAACCCTCCATGCATGACTCCATTATCGGCAATACAGAGCTTGAAAAAGAGCTTTCCGACGCTATCGACAACAATGAGCTTCAGCTCTTTTATCAGCCTAAAATTAACCTTGCTGACGGCAAAATAATGGGTGTTGAGGCACTTGTCCGCTGGATAAAGCCTGACGGCACAATTATGAAGCCTGACGCCTTTGTGCCTATCGCTGAAAGCTCTCACCTTATCGGAAGAATAAGTCAGTTTGTGCTTAATGAAGCCTGCCGTCAGAATATGCTGTGGCAGAAAATGGGTTATCCCAATATAGTTATGTCAATTAACTTTGCCTCCTCTGACTTCTATCAGAAGGACCTCAAGGATAATGTTTTTGAAGCGCTTGTCAAGTCTGGCTTACAGCCGCAATGGCTTGAAGTAGAGCTTACTGAAACTCTTGCTCTCCGTGACATCGATTTTGCTGTATCTCAGATGAATAGCCTGAGAAGTCTTGGCGTAAAGCTTGCTATGGACGATTTCGGCACAGGCTACTCGTCACTGAGCTATATCCAGATTCTTCCCATTACTCTGCTTAAGCTTGACCGTTCATTTATCACGGATATTGAACGTGATAACATAGCCTATGAGATAGTATCAGCTGTTATACGCATTGCAAAGTCAAAGAAAATCGAAATAATAGCTGAGGGTATCGAAAACGGCAGACAGGCTGAGATTCTGAGAAAAGCCGGATGTGACTTCGGTCAGGGTTATCTCTACGGAAAGCCCATGCCTGCTGAGGAGCTGCAAAAGTTCTTTGAAAAAAATGCAAAGGAGAGGAGCGTTTATTAATGACTGCAAAACTAATGAAAAGATACACTGTCGGGGAGGAGATCTTCAACTCTGTTTCACACGGAGTAGGCGCACTGCTTTCCATTGCCGGCTGTGCTGTTCTTATTGTTCTCTGCGCTCTGCACAAAGGAGCTATGGAAGTTGTTTCCGCTTCAATTTATGGTGCATCTCTCATAATTCTCTACACCATGTCAACGCTGTATCACGCACTTACCAATGAAACAGCAAAAAAAGTCTTTCAGATACTTGACCACAACACCATTTTCCTCCTTATAGCTGGTACTTATACGCCGCTGACGCTTTGTTGTCTCGGAGGTGCACTTGGCTGGACTATTTTCGGTATCGTGTGGGCAGCTGCTGTTATCGGAATCGTTTTTTCATCTATAAATCTTAACAAGTTCCGTAAATTTTCTACTTTCTGCTATATCGCAATGGGCTGGGGAATCATCTTCGCTATCAAGCCCCTTTATCAGAGCATTCCCCGCTTCTCAACGATTATGCTTATTGCCGGAGGTGTGCTTTACTCACTAGGCGTAATCTTTTATGTGATGAAAAAGAACAGATATATGCACTCAGTATGGCATTTATTTGTTGTGGGAGGAAGTGTTCTTCACTATTTCTCGGTTATGAGTGCTCTTATGGATTAATTTTTATTATAACTGCAAATAATAACATATAAACTAAACGGAGGTACTAACAATGAAAAGAAGAATCGGTATTTTAACAAGCGGCGGAGACTGTCCAGGACTAAATGCTACTATCAGAGGTGTCGCAAAGGCCTGCTATGAGCGTTTTGGTGAGGACAATGTGGAGATAGTCGGCATTTCCAACGGCTACTATGGTCTTATCAATAATCTGTGCAAGGATATGTCTCCCTCTGCTTTCTCAGGCATACTCACTCAGGGCGGCACTATTTTCGGTACAAAGCGTCAGCCATTCAAGATGATGCAGGTTATCGGCGAGGATAATGTGGATAAGGTCAAAAACATGAAAAATACCTACAAGAAGCAGAAGCTTGACTGTCTCCTTACTCTCGGAGGCAATGGTACTCACAAAACCTCCAAGCTTCTTTCTGACGAGGGACTTAATGTTATTGGTCTTCCCAAGACTATCGACAACGATATTTACGGCACTGATGTTACTTTTGGTTTTCACACTGCTGTTGACATTGCTACAGAAGCTATTGACCGTCTCCATACTACAGCTGCAAGCCATTCAAGAATACTTCTCTGCGAAATAATGGGAAATAAGGCAGGCTGGCTTACTCTTAATGCCGGTATTGCAGGTGGTGCGGATATTATACTGATCCCTGAAATCCCTTACGATATTGATAAAGTCTGCGACGCTGTTATGAGACGTACTGCATCAGGCAAGAGCTTCTCCATTATTGCTGTTGCCGAGGGCTGCTTTGATGTTAATGAAGCTAAAATGAAGAAAAAGGAACGTGCCGCAAAGCGTGCTGAAGCCGGTATTATTACTGCTACTGGCAGAATTGCTGCACAGATTCAGGCTAATACAGGCGTTGAAGCCCGTGTATGTGTTCCCGGTCATATGCTCAGAGGCGGTGCTCCAAGTGCTTACGACCGTGTGCTTGCTACTCAGTTCGGCGTTCATGCAGCATGGCTTATCGCTCAGGAGAAGTACGGCAGAACTGTTGCTAAAATAGGCAACAAGATAACCTCCAATAAGCTTTCTGACATCGCAGGCAAAACAAAGTTTGTCGATACTGACAACCATCTTGTTATCACTGCAAAGGATATCGGCGTTTCATTCGGTGACTAAACACACACGGAAATCAAATTTTCCCTGTTCGGCATTATTTAAGGGGGACGCTGCTCCTAACGGTCGCCCGTACCCT
>JAEDLA010000029.1 GCA_016295545.1 Oscillospiraceae bacterium
CCATTACTCGCCTCGGCTTGCCCGACAAAGTAATATATATTATATAAAAAACCTGCAAGGAATATTTCTTTGCAGGTTTTTTAACATCATAATCAGTTGTTTCTGTAATCGATAACACGTTTTGTCTTTTTCTCACTTCTCGGCAGAGTACCAATGGGAAGAACGATAACCTTAGGTGAAACACCGATAAGCGATCTGAAAAGCTCAGCCGTTCTTGCACTAACAGCTTCAAAGTCGTACTTTCCGTCAGCCTCAACAGTCAGAAGCATAACGTCCTTGTTATTGTCCTCATCACGGGCAATAGTAATACTGTATTCACTGGAAGCACCCTCGACCTGTTTAAGAAGGTCCTCTACCTGACAAGGGAACATATTCACGCCGTGAACCTTGAACATATCATCACTTCTGCCTTTTATAATGTCTATTCTCGGATATTTGCTGCCGCATTGACATTCTCCCGGAATTATTCTTGAAAGGTCGTGTGTTCTGAATCTCAGCAGGGGAGCGCCCTCCTTTACAAGAGTAGTGATTACGATTTCTCCTTCTTCACCGTCAGGAACCTGTTCACCTGTTACAGGATCTATAATTTCTATGTAGATATAGTCGTCCCAGTAGTGGATACCGCTTTCAAATGAGCAGTTTATACCGATTCCCGGACCATAAATTTCTGTAAGCCCGTAAATATCATAAAGCTCAATGCCAAGTTCATTGTGAATGCGTTCTCTCATCTGTTCGCTCCAGCGCTCCGAGCCGATAACGCCCTTTTTAAGATTTAACTTGTCTTTAAGTCCTCTTTTCTTAACCTCCTCAGCAAGGAGCAGAGCGTAAGAAGAAGTTGCAGTAATAACAGTTGACTGCATATCTATCATCATTTTCAGCTGTTTTTCTGTATTTCCGGGGCCCATGGGAATTGCCATAGCACCAAGCTTTTCGCAGCCTGCCTGAAAACCGATACCAGCAGTCCACAGTCCGTAGCCGGGAGTGATCTGTATTCTGTCCTTGTTGGTTATACCGGCTGTCTCATAGCACCTTGCAAACATAGTTGCCCAGTCGTCAACATCTTTAGCAGTATAGGGAATAATGACAGGTGTACCTGTTGTTCCGGAGGAGGAGTGGATTCGTACTACTTCACTTTCATCACACGCCATAATACCAAGAGGATAAGCGTTTCTCAGGTCGTTTTTCTCAGAAAAGGGGAGCTTTTCAAAATCCTCCTGACTGTTTATGCCGGTTATGCCAAGCTCACTGTACATTTTTCCGTAATAATTTCCGGAAGCTATTAAACGTTTTATCTGTCTGTCGATCTGTTTTATCTGAGTTTCATTTAATTTCATAAGATGCTCCAATCTGCTCACCTATTGTGAAAGCATTGTTATTCAGTTCAAGGAACTTTTCCTTAACTCCGTGTTTTATTTCTTCAAGGACATTTTCACGGGACAAGCCTGTTTTTCCTGTACCAACAGCTGTACCCAGCAGAGCCACATTAAGAACTTTTGGTGAACCAGCTTTTCTGCAAAGCTCTCCTCCGTCAACAATAATAACATTTTCACACTTCTTTTTGAGATAAGAAATCATTTTCGTACCGTCATAGCCTGTATCGTGAAGACTTTCAGTAACAGGCTTTACAGGATTGCTGTTTACTATCACAATTCCGTCCTTTTTCAGATATTGAAGATTTCTTACTGCTTCAGCAGGCTCAAAGGCTATTATCAGGTCGGCACTGCCGTGAGGAATCAACGGAGAAAAGGCATGGTCACCGATTCTGACATGACTTGTAACTGAACCGCCACGCTGAGCCATTCCAATAGTTTCCGCTGAATGAACTGTTTCACCGCCACGCATAGCAGATGCAGCAATAAGCTTGGAGGCAAGGACAGTTCCCTGACCTCCAACGCCGCAGAGAAGAATATTTTTATCCATTGCAGTTGCCTCCAATCGCATTAACAGGACATATCTGACTGCAAAGAGCACAGCCGGTGCACATTGATTCATCAATAGTCACAGCATCGTCTCTTAAAATAATAGCCGGACAGCCGATTTCCCTGATGCATTTTTTGCAGCCGATACATTTATCTGTGATTTTCATTTTTCCTGACGGTTTAACAAGCGCAATACACGGTGATTTGAAAATAATTGCTTTTACTCCCGGTTCAGCCGCACATTCAGTAACAGCAGCTATGGCTTGTTCAAGATTCAGAGGATCAGCTGTAACAATTTTTTTAACTCCGATTCCTTCGAGTATTCTGATTATGTCAATTTTGTCAATGACATTGCCCATCATGTTCTTTCCTGTTCCGGGATGAGGCTGATGTCCGGTCATTGCAGTGGTGGAATTGTCAAGAACACAGAGAATTATATCAGCTTCATTGTAAACAGCATTGACTACACCAGTTATACCGGAGGCAAAAAAGGTTGAATCACCTACAAAAGCAAAACATAGTGCATCATCTTCAACGTGACTGAAGCCCTGCGCCATAGTAATTCCAGCGCCCATGCAAAGGCAGGTATCAGTCATGTCAAGGGGCATGGCGTTACCAAGAGTGTAACAGCCGATATCTCCGCAGAAGTAAGCCTTTCTGCCCTCAACAGCCTTTTTTACTGCATAGAATGCACCCCTGTGGGGACAGCCAGCGCAAAGAACAGGAGGTCTTACCGGCAGCTCAGGCATATCAGACAAATCAATTTTTTCAGCAGGCTCGTCACCTAAAAACTCTCCCACGATCTGAGCAGCATATTCAGCAGAATTTTCTCCGGAAAGCCGTCCATTACCTGTTGTTTTGCCGAAGATTCTGACTGGAAGTTTATGTATTCCTGCAAGACGCTGGAGATTTATTTCCACATAAGGACTAAGCTCCTCAAAGCAAAGGACTTCATCACATTTTTCAAGAACTGAAAGAGCAAATTTATCGGGAAAGGGAAAGGGCGTAGATATTTTTACAAGTATAACATCTTCTCTGTCCTGAATATATTCCTTAACATAGGAGTAGCTTACACCTGAAGCAAATACAGCCTTTCTTCCGCTTCCGCACACCTTATTGAGAGGGTAACCGGAAAATTCATCACCTATTACCGGATTGCGCTTCTCTATTTTTTCGTGATTTGCAAAGGAAAGACGAGGAAAAATAACCCACCTTGAAGAATCTTTAACAAATCCCTCGTATTCCTTAGGAGAAAAGTCCTCATCATGTTCGATTGAAGCATAAGCATGGCATACTCTTGTAGTTGGGCGAAGCAAAACAGGCGTATTATATTTTTCGGATATTTCAAAGGCGTCCTGTACCATCTGATAGGCTTCTTCCGGAGAGGAGGGATCAAAAACCGGTATTCTTGCAAATTCTCCGAATAATCGGGTATCCTGTTCAGTCTGTGAGGAAATAGGACCGGGATCGTCGGCAGATACAACGACAAGTCCGCCTTTGACGCCAACATAGGCGAGGGACATCAGCGGATCAGATGCAACATTAAGTCCCACCTGTTTCATTGTGACCAGTGTACGTGCGCCTGATAGCGAAGCACCGGCAGCAACCTCCATGGCAGCTTTTTCGTTAACTGACCATTCAATGTATACGGAATCGGATTTATATTTTGCAGCAGTTTCTATTATTTCAGATGACGGTGTACCGGGATAACCTGCAATAAGCTTAACACCGGCTTTCAGAGCACCCAAAGCAATAGCACTGTTGCCCATTACATACTCTTTTTTCATTATACAGCTCCTTTCTGCTGTAAGAATTTTACAGCATTGAAATATAACTGATATATTATAACATATTCCGGGAAAAATTACAACAGCTGACAGAAATAAATATGTAAAGAAAATTAAGCATATATATTTCTCCAAAAGCAAAATATTCTATTGACGAAGAAAATCTTATATTATATAACAAAATGCTTCATCAAATCAAAAAAGAAATGATGAAGCAATTTTTTAAAGAACTTTTGAAAGGAAATCCTTTGCTCTCTGATTCTGAGGATTGGCAAAAAATTCCTGCGGCGGTGCTTGTTCGATTATACGTCCGTCGTCCATAAACATTACTCTTGAAGCGACTTCTTTGGCAAATCCCATTTCGTGCGTTACCACAATCATAGTCATACCGTCCTTTGCAAGCTGCTTCATCAGATTAAGAACTTCTCCGACCATTTCAGGATCGAGCGCAGAAGTCGGTTCATCAAAAAGCATTACCTCAGGATTCATGGCAAGTGCTCTTGCTATGGCTATTCTTTGCTTCTGACCTCCTGAAAGCTGATTGGGATAAGCCTCTGCTTTATCGGAAAGTCCTACCTTTTTAAGCAGCTCCTCAGCTTTTTCGTCAGCCTCTTTCTGAGTCATTAGTTTAAGCTTTACAGGGGCAAGAGTAATATTTTTTCTTATAGTCAGGTGGGGGAAAAGATTGAAATGCTGAAAAACCATTCCCATTTTCTGACGTACAAGGTTAACTTCCTTTTCTTTCATTGCGGTAATGTTTTCACCGTCAATAAAAATATCCCCTGATGTTGGTCTTTCCATAAGGTTAAGGCATCTCAGGAAGGTGCTTTTTCCCGAACCTGAGGGACCGATAATAACGACCTTTTCACCCTGCTGAACAGACTCATTGATGTCCTTCAAAATATGAAGCTCGCCGAAAGATTTATTAAGACCTTTAACGTCTATCATTCTTTGCCAGCCTCCTTTCAAGCTTAGAAACCAACCATGTAAGAATCATTACCATAACAAGATAAATAAGTGCAACAGCCAAAAGCGGCAGGAAGGCTTCGTATGTAGCGGCTCTGATTATGTCTCCGCCCTTTGTAAGGTCGGGGAGGGCAATGTATCCTGAAACAGATGTTTCTTTCAGAAGTACGATAAACTCATTTGCAAGAGCAGGAAGTACATTTTTAAAAGCCTGTGGAATAATAATAAATATCATTGTTTTTGTATAATTTAGTCCGAGACTGGAGCCGGCTTCAAACTGTCCCTTATCAATGGACATTATTCCGGAACGAACTATCTCAGCTACGTATGCACCTGAATTAAGACCAAAAGCAAGAACAGCCACAAATATCTTGCTTACTCTTACTGAGCCGAAAATTACAAAATATGTAATGAGCAGCTGAACAACCACAGGTGTACCTCTGATAACTGTAAGGTAAACTCTGCAAATAAAGTTAATGAATTTAAGCTTGCCTGTTTTGTCATGAGTTGCACGGATTATGGCAACAATGAAACCCAGCAGCATTCCAAGTATAACTGCAAAAAAAGTAATGACAAGCGTATTTTTCAGACCGTCAACGAGATAAGTCCACCTATCGCCGTCAATAAAGGTATCATGCAGCTTCTGTAAAAAGTCAGTCAATAAAATTTCACCTCTTGTATAATAATATCCTGTTGTGATATTTTAATTAATATGCTCATTTAGTCTTTTCTTACAATGATTACCTGTGTTCCTGTCATATAGGAATCAGTAAAGTCAACATTTTTAAGTCTTTCCTCTGTAACAGTCATTCCTGCAACACCTACGTCAGCTTTGCCGGACTGAATTTCAGGAATAATTGAATCGAACTCGATGTTTTCTATTTCAAGCTCCATTTCAAGAATATCACATACTGCCTGCATCATATCTGCATCAATACCAACTATTTTGTCACCCTCCATGCTCTCATAGGGAGGAAATTCGGCATTTGTCGCCATTACAAGCTTACCGTTGTCACGTTTAACATCATCAGGAGAAACATAGGGACTATTTCCGGTATCATCACCGATCCAGTTTGAGATGATCTGATCCATTGTGCCGTTATCCTTGATAGTTTTCAGAGCGTCATTGATTTTTTCTTTAAGCTCGTCATTGTCCTGTTTAAGAGCAATTGCATAATCTTCAATAACGAAGGGATCGTCCAGTATTTTTAGGTCATCATTTTTTGAAACAAATACCTTTGCAGGTTCATTGTCAATAATAACTGCATCAACTTTTCCCTGTTTCAGAGCCTGAACGGCATCTGCGCCCTTATTGTACTTTTCAACGGTAGCGTCCTTGATATCTTCGGCGTAAGTATCACCGGTAGTTCCAAGCTGAACACCGATAATTTTACCATTAAGGTCATCAACACAGTTTACTGTGTTTTTGGGAACGCTTCCACAGGAGGTAAGCATGATAAGTGAAAATGCGCCTGCAACAGCGGCAGAGAATATTTTTTTCATTAAATTCAATCCTTTCAAAATATAAATGCAATATTGTTCATCTCAGAATTCTGTCAATCAAGATGACATTACCTATTATAAAACAAATTTCGATATTTTTCAATACCTTTTTTGCTTTTTCTAATAAAAATCAGCAGTTATGATAAATTTTGATGTTTACAACAGCTGAAACAGCTTTAGGCAACTCCCAATCGGAATGACTATTAATAGCGGCTTTTTTATTTGTTTGATCTTTGCATAATGAAGCGTAGGCTGATTGATTCTAATCTCACATAATCCTGATGAAAAATTTATCTGCTACAGATTGTTCAATTCCAGCCGCTGCAATAAAAAATCCCCGAAAAACGAATTTTCGGGGATTATTTTTTGGATAAAATCTGAGCCTTTCAGCTCTTTACAGTGCTCGTCAGTTAGCGAGCATTTTTCTTAGCAGGCATAAATCAAATACATCAATCTGATTGTCATTGTTTATATCTGCCGCTTGCCAGTTTATTAGCTCTGCATCGGGCGCAGCAAGGAACCATTTATGAACAAGTACAAGGTCTGAAATATTGAATTGTCCATCGTTGTTTACATCACCTGCAATTTGTACAGGCTGTTTTTGAGAACTGTCGCAGATTTCATTGAACAGAAGTTTCAGTTCCTGATCTTCAAGCTGGCAGGTATCACGGTTGTAATGTCCGCCGGGAGTTGACCACAGCACAGGACAAAGCTGACGTTCATAAGCAGCTTTGCATACAGAACTCAGAAACAGTCTTACTGAATCAGGCTCCTTTCCTTTTGTAGGACAGCCGTATTCGCCGATAATTACAGGAATTCCTTTATCAATATAGTTAGTTTTCATCATGTCCATTTGCTCATAAAGTTCCTTGAAATCATCTTCGGTTCCCCATGTTGAACGAGCTTTTGCCCAGCTTGCATCTTCATCTTCAAGAATTGCAAAGCCTGCAGGGGTATAGTAATGTACTGAAACTGCCATACGATTTGCAGGATCTTCCGGCATTTTGAAAAGTGGATCGCAGGTGCGGTCTATTCCCGTATTATAACCGGAAATAAGCAGATGACGCTGAGGATTATTGCTGCCGGACGCACGAACAATGTCCACGAATTTTTGATTTATCTCGTTAACCAGTCCGTATGATTCAGCTTTGCCTTCAGTGCCGCCCCAGGGATTCCAGACAGATTCCCAGCCTAATTCTTCATTCTGTGATTCAAACATCAGATGGTCGTCATAATCCTTGAAGCTATCAGCAATTTGCGTCCACATTGTCTCGTAGCGACGCATACATTCGTCCTTGTTATCAGGGAATGTATTTACCCAGCCACCGTCCCAGTGAATATTAATGATACAGTACATATTTGCATCAATTACCCAGTCAACGATTTCGTGAATACGTGCGTCATAATCAGCACTGATTGTATAATTTTCTCCCATAAGATTTGACCATGCAACAGGAACTCTTACTACGCCGAATCCTTCATCAGCCATACCCTCGATCATCTCTTTAGTGATTACAGGACTTCCCCATGCAGTTTCGTAGGCAGAGGGGGTATTGTCGCTCCACTCAGCAATCCAGTCTCCGCAGGCTTCAAATGTGTTTCCCAGGTTAATACCTATGCCCATATCCCGCACTAATTCCATAGTTGTCATATTCCGCATACCATTGTTTTTTGCAGGCAGAGCGCATACATTCAGGCTTGTTATTGACTGAACCGCAAGAACTGCGGCAAGAGCCTTTACAAATATTTTTGATACTTTCATTAAATTTCCTCCTGTTCTTGAAAATCTGAGTATAGCACGATTAGGTTTATTATGACTGAAATTAATATTCCTATTGCAATTATACATTTTTTGTAGTATAATATAAAATAAATTCCACAAATAATCCAAGTAATATTATTATAGCACAGATTTTATAAAAAAAATAGAATATTTCTGACACAAAAAAGGAGAATTCTGACATGAAGGTGATGCAATGTTCAATATGCCCCTTGAAGCGTTTACTCAGGATGAAAGCTACCCGTTTTATATTCAATTCGGGGAGCATACTGAGGATCTTTATTTACATACACACGATGATTTTTGCGAGCTTGTCGTTGTGCTGTCAGGACAGGCAGACCACATTTTAGACGGAGAATACTGCCGTATAAAGCAAGGGGATGTTTTTGTCATAAGCGGCAAAACAGAACATGGATATAAAAATCCCGTTAATTTCCATATCTGTAATATTATGTTCCGAATGAGCTTTCTGAATTTGTCAGATATGGATATAAGCGGTTCTGCAGGATTTCAGGCGCTTTTTGTCCTTGAACCTCACCAGTCGAGAAACTACGAGTTCCAGTCGTGCCTGCGGCTTTTATCTAAAGACTTTGATGAAGTCAACCGGTTGATCCATAAAATTCATGCTGAATATACAGAGCATAAAACTGGCTGGAAAACCCTTGTAAAGGCAGAATTTCTCCAGTTGGTTGTAATGCTGTCCCGCCTTTGTGAATATGAAAGCTTTGAGGAAAGTACAGGACTGGTGAAGCTTGCTCCTGCAATTGCTTATATTGAACAGCATTATCAGGAAAAGCTTTCTGTTGCAGAGCTTGCAGAAATGTCCTATTATTCCGAGCGTCAGTTTATTCGCTTATTCAAGGCGGCATTCGGCTGTTTACCAGTGCAGTATATCACACGTCTCAGAATTAATAATGCAAGAGAGCTGCTAATCAACACACAGCTTCCTGTTACAGAGATTGCTCAGCGCTGCGGATACTCTGACAGCAGCTATTTCTCTAAACTCTTTCAAAGAGAATACGGAGCTTCTCCCAGAGATTTTCGCAAATATGAAAATAACAGGTAATCCTTCATATATACAGCAGAACAACTGCCGTTTTCGGAATATGTACCGGTTTTTATCGATTTTCAGAAAAATTCCCTTGACAAGCAAATCAAACTAATGTATAATGTGTATATAAATGCTGTGAAGAGAAGAAGTAAGCACATTTTTAAGCACAGAGAGCTGCCGGTTGCTGTAAGGCAGCGTGAGAGATGCGCTGAAAGTAGTCTTGGAGCTTCGCCGGTGAACAGCAGTCAGTAGTCGGCGGCGTGATTCTCACGTTACAGGGAAAGCAGTGGCAAAGCTGCGCAGAGTGCGGATTTTTTTCCGAATTCAGGTGGTAACACGGACTTTTGTTCGCCCTGAGCCTATCAAGGTTCGGGGCGTTTTTATTTTCCCGAATCAATGCTATACTATTATAAAGGAGAAATTTTAATGGCAAAAGAACTGGCAAAATCCTATAATCCCAGAGAATTTGAGGATAGGATCTACAAGGCATGGAATGACAGCGGCTGTTTCAGAGCAGAAGCTGATCCGAAGAAAACTCCCTATACAATCGTTATTCCTCCTCCGAATATTACTGGTCAGCTCCACATGGGACACGCCCTTGATGAGACATTGCAGGACATACTTATCCGCTGGAAAAGAATGTGCGGCTACTCTGCATTGTGGCTTCCCGGAACAGACCATGCCGCAATAGCTACAGAAGCTAAAATCGTTGAAGCTATGCGCAAGGAAGGCGTTACAAAGGAACAGCTGGGCAGAGACGGCTTTATGGAGCGTGCATGGGAGTGGAAAAAGCAGTACGGCGGCCGTATTGTTGAACAGCTGAAAAAGCTCGGCTCCTCCTGCGACTGGTCAAGAGAACGCTTTACAATGGACGAGGGCTGCTCAAAGGCAGTTAAGGAAGTATTTGTAAAATACTACGAAAAAGGTCTTATATACAGAGGAGAGAGAATAATCAACTGGTGTCCTCACTGCAGGACTTCACTTTCAGATGCTGAGGTAAACTATGAGGATCAGGCAGGTCATTTCTGGCATCTGCGCTATCAGATAAAGGGAACTGACGACTATCTGGAGCTTGCAACTACACGTCCTGAAACACTTCTGGGCGATACTGCTGTTGCTGTAAATCCCGCTGATGAGCGTTATAAGGAACTGGTTGGCAAGACAGTTATTCTTCCTATTGTACACAGGGAGATTCCTGTAGTGGCTGACGATTATGTTGAAATGGACTTCGGAACAGGTGTTGTAAAGATAACTCCTGCCCACGATCCTAATGATTTTGAAGTTGGACTGCGCCACAATCTGCCCATAATCAATGTTATGACAGAGGACGCTAAAATTACTGACGACTATCCGAAGTATGCAGGTATGGACAGATACGAGGCAAGAAAAGCTATCGTTGCTGACCTTGAAGCA
>JAEDLA010000286.1 GCA_016295545.1 Oscillospiraceae bacterium
TGTAGGGAGTCACCCCTCGTTCACCCCCCTGCCAAAGGGTTTATACCCTTTGGAATCCCACCTTGCGGCTTCGCCGCTTTTTATTGATATTTTATTGCCGTATTAATAATTACAGAACTTAATCAAATAATCCCCGAAATCAACCGGACTTTTTCCCTGTTTTCTGTTCAGCCTTTTTTTGCTGCCTGTCCTGCCGCTGCTTCTTTGTCTCAGCCTTTTTGTAGGCTTCCTCGTAGAAATACTCCTGCGCATTCAGAGGAGCTTCTCCCTCAGCAGGCTTTGCGTGGGTGTACAGACCGTCATTCTGCATTATCCTTGTTTTAACATTGTCACTCATAAGAATGCGGAAAATCTCACGTACACGTTTTTTCAGCTTGCTGTCAAGGACAGGAGCGGCAACCTCCACACGGTGAATGGTATTTCTTGTCATGTAGTCAGCGGAGCTTATGTAGATTTTCTGCTCCTCTCCGTCTGTTCCGAAGATGTAGATTCGGCTGTGTTCAAGGAATCTGCCCACAATGCTGTGAACAGTAAGGTTATCGGTAAAGCCCTCTACACCGGGAATAAGGCAGCATATACCTCTCACGAGAAGCTCGATTTTTACGCCTGCCTGAGAAGCCTCGATAAGCTTCATAATAATAGTCTTATCGGTAAGGGCATTGATTTTTGCTCCTATATAGCCGTTTCCGCCGTCTCTTGCAATTTTTATCTGCTCGTCCATCATTTCAAGAACAGGATTTCTCAGGCAGAGCGGCGCAACAAGGAGCTTGTTTGTTTTCTCAACGAAAGTACCTGTTTCGAGGCAGCGGAAAATATTTTCAGCATCGTGAGCAATCTCCCTGTCCGAGGTCATAAGGGTAAGGTCTGTGTAAAGACGGGCAGTTTTTTCATTGTAGTTACCTGTTCCTATCTGTGTAACATACTCAAAACCGCCGCCCTTTGCCTTTCGTGTAATAAGGAGCAGCTTTGAATGTGCCTTGTAATTCTTCGGACCGTAGATAACACGGCAGCCTACGTGCTGGAGAACCTTTGACCATTCTATGTTGTTAGCTTCATCAAATCTCGCTCTCAGCTCAATCATTACAAGAACGTCCTTGCCGTTTTCGGCGGCTGTGCAGAGTGCATTTATTATCTTGCTGTTTTTGGCAAGTCGGTAAAGCGTAATTTTTATTGATGTTACCTTAGGATCACTTGCCGACTCCTCCAGAAGCCGTATAAAGGAAGAATTAATTGACTCATAGGGATAGCTGAGCAGCACGTCCTTTGCCTTGACCTGAGAGAATACAGGACGTGTTTCCGCAAGACAGGCTGCCTTTCGTGGAGAACGCGGCGTATATTTTAGCTTCGGATCGTCGGACAATTCTCCGAATGAGAACAGGAACGACAGATCAAGAGGGATTCTTGATACGAAAACACGGTCGTTTTTCAGTTTCAGCTTTTTGCAGATATAATCAAGGGCAGCACGGCTGAACTCATCGGATATTTCAAGACGAACAGGCGCAAGCCTTTTTCGCTTATCAACAAGCTCCTCCATACGTGTGCGGAAGTCCTCGCCCTTGCCGGAAACCATTATATCAGCATTTCTTGTAACTCTCAGCAACGTCCTGTCAAGTATTTTATATCCCTTGAACAGCAGGTGAGCGAAATGAAGGACTACCTCCTCCTCCAGAATAAATCGCTTTCCGCCGGCATTCAGCGGGATAACACGTTCGCTGTGCTCCTGCTTAATGGGGACTATTCCTAGTGTAATGCCTTTTTTAGACTGTATCTGCACAGCAGCATAAATCTCCTTATTTTTCAGGAAAGGGAAGGGCAGAACGTCATTGACCACGATTCCGGAAAGAAAGGGTTTAAGCTCACGCTTGAAGTACAGCTCCAGAAAGGTGCGCTCCTCCTTTGAAGCAGTATCAAAGCTTACGTGCTCAAAGCCATAGGGAGCAAGCTCATGGAGGGTATTTCTGTATGCTTCCTCAGCAGCCGGCTGCAAACGCCGCACAGCAGTAAAAACAGCGTCAAGCTGCTGGGAGGGCGTCATTTTTGTTTTGTTTTCTTTAAGATTTTTGTTCATCTTTTCCTCGTCAGTGATAGAGCCTACACGAACCATAAAAAACTCATCAAGATTGCTCTGATATATAGACGAAAAGGTAAGCCTTTCAAGAAGCGGAA
>JAEDLA010000287.1 GCA_016295545.1 Oscillospiraceae bacterium
GCTTCTACAAGTATCTGATAATCCATACCGTCAATATTGTTGTATGTATGATGATGCGCAACAAGATACTTCACTCTGCCGGACACATCATCATCAAAGCCCAGCTCCGCTAACAGCTTTTCCGCAATTGCCGGACCTTCCTTTTCCTGCAGCTTACCGGTACAGGCTCCATACTTTTCTTCACAGCAGTGAATGCCTATATCATGGACTAAAGCTGCCACTTCAAGAATATACAAAGTATTCCTGTCAACGTTCTCCGCCTCGGCTATGAGCTTTGCATAGCTGTGAACCTTGCAAAAATGCTGTATTCTTTTAGCGTCGCCTTTATACAGATTTATCATTGCCAAATGCAGCTTGTTTATCATTATACTCCTCCTATACAAACAAATTTTTGCCGTCGGTCACTCACCGGCACGTTCTGAGCGCCGCAAAGCGCTTTTCCATTTTTCTTTTTACAATAATATAGCAGACAATATGTGCCGCAATTGTAATTATCCACGAAACAGGATAGGTTATATAAATTGACTCCGGTGTGCGGAACTGTGCAAGGCTCTGGTATAAATTCACTCCGAAAATCGTCATTCCCTCTGACCAGAACACGGCAAACAGCCATACAAGCCTTATTCCGCATACTCCCACAAGAGAAACTATCATCGGCATTACTGAATAACCCATACCTCTGAGTGAGCCGACAAGTACGTCCATTATGCCGCACAGAGCATAGGTACAGCCGATTATTACAAGTCTCTGCATTCCGGCTTCTATTACAGCCGGACTTGTTGTGTATATACCAAGCAGTACACGTCCAAAGAGAGCCGCTCCGCCGCCAAGAACAACACCTGTTGCTATAACGCAGAGCTGTCCCGAACGGAGTATCCTGCCTACACGCTCTATCTTTCCTGCACCTATATTCTGACTGGTGAACGACAGTGTTGCCTGATAAAATGAATTCATTGCCATATAAACGAAGCCCTCTATATTTGAAGATGCTGAGCTGCCGGCAACAACGGTCTTTCCGAAAAGGTTAACTGAGGACTGTATCACAACATTTGATGCGGAGAAAATTAATCCCTGAAATCCTGCCGGAAGACCTATGCGCAGAATACGGATAAATTTGTCACGGTCTATGCGAAGCTCACGGATATTCAGCCTGATTCCGCTGTCCTCGCTTTCCGTCATCATGCAACGGACTATCAATACTGCTGATATAGTCTCAGAAATTACTGTAGCAAGGGCAACTCCGGCAACGTCCATGCGCAGGACTATTACGAAAAAGAGATTCAGCACCGCATTGACTGCTCCGGAAACAAGGAGATATACCAGCGGTCGGCGGGTATCGCCAACAGAACGAAGTATGGCACTGCCGAAGTTGTATATCATCATTGGCGTCATTCCCAGAAAATATATCCTCAGATACAATGACGCAAGGTCCAGTATTTCCGGCGGAGTCTGCATTTTTATAAGTATCTGCCTTGCGCCGATAACTCCCACAGCTGTCAGGAGCAGTCCGCTGTAAATACTCAGAAGCATCGCCGTATGTACTGTCTTTTTCAGGTCAGTCCATTTCTTTGCGCCGTAGCAGATAGCAGAAGTTACGTTTGCTCCAACAGACAATCCCACGAAAAGATTGGTCAGCAGGTTGATTATTGCAGTATTTGAGCCTACTGCGGCTAATGATTCATCTCCTGCAAAACGTCCTACAACTACAATATCCACTGCATTGAAAAGCAGCTGCAAAATGCTTGAACACATCAGGGGCAGCGTGAACAGAAGCATCTTTTTCAGCACTTTTCCGCTGCACATATCCATTTCGTATTTCTTTTTCTGCGTATTTTCCGTTTGTAAGACCTCCCTTTGATTTGCAGGACAATTTTTGCTTGTATGGCATTATTTCAGGGGATATTGTACATTTGAAATCCCTCGTCTTAAATTGATATCTTCCTTTATGTGGTATATCAATATGAGGAGGAATCAAATATACACTGTTCTTCGTCAAGAATTTAAGAGGATAACGCCCTTATTACTTCGTCGGTCAAGCCGAGGGAAGTAATTGCTGTAGCGTCCGTAAATCATCGCTGCGCTTGATTTACTGCTTTGTCAGGGGGACTCTGTCCCCCTCGTTCACCCCCTGCCAAAGGGTTAATAAACCCTTTG
>JAEDLA010000288.1 GCA_016295545.1 Oscillospiraceae bacterium
TTTCCTGAGCTTATATCAATAAGAAAGCCGCAGACAGCTCCTGTAAAAGCAGAGCTTATCTGACCGCTGTACATGGATATACAAAGGGCAATGGGAATAAACAGTATAGGTTTGCGCCACGTTCCGGAGGTCATAAAGATAAAGCTCAGGAAAATGAGCAAAAAATACAGCAGCCACCTTGTTACAGTTTTTATAATAAAAATACGCTGCTTTGCCCTTGTATTCTTAATCCTCATCAGTGACCTCCTTTCTGCCGCTGAAATCGGTGATAACAATGACAGAAGAAAGGCGTGTTATGTCAATACAAGGCTCAATGACAGCACAGCCGGAAAGACCGTTGTCATCAAGTCCCACAGATTTTACAGTGCCGATAGAGTAATTTTTCGGGAAAAGACCGCTTGTGCCTGTAGTTATCATAAGGTCGCCGAGTTTAAGCTGATTATTAACAGCGGCGTGGATAAGACGGGTGTTGCCGTTTTCAGCTTCGGCAATATTTCCCTCGATGATACCGAAGTCGGCAGAAGTTGATGAGCAGACAGCTGCAACAGAAAGGTCAGGGGAAAGTATAGTACGTACAGTTGAAACGTGTTCAGATACCTCAACAGTAATTCCCACAAGGCATTCAGCAGTAACAACTGGTCTGTAAGGCTCTATACCGTCAGCAGAGCCTTTGTCTATGGTAAAGGACATAAAGGGGTCATTAGCCACATATCCCAGAACATCACAGGGCTGGGAGAGAATATAGTCCTCATGCTCCTCCTTGATAGTAACGAATTTGCGAAGCTCCTCCACCTCAGTTTTCAGAGCGTCATATTCGGTAAGCTGCTTGTTAAGCTCACTCAGCTGCTGTTTAAGGCGCTGATTTTCGTTGTAATACTCCGTAGCATTGGTCATTTTATCGAGAACGTGTTCGATTTTCATGCTTATACCGTTTGTTACAGAGCGGAAAGGCTTTGTTATTGTATTTACAAAGGAAGCTCCTGAAACAGAATAGCCGCCTTTAGTAACACCGTAGACCATTATTCCGATAAGAAAGGCAAGAAAAGCGGCAAGGAACTTGAATTTTGCGCTTTTAAAGAAATTCCGCATAAAAGCGCCTCCTTAATAATACTTGACATTTTCAGTCAGAGCGTCCTGATACTTGTCAATGTTTTCAAGGATCCTGCCTGTACCCTCAGCAACGCAGTCAAGGGGATATTCGGCGATGTAAACCGGCATACCTGTTTCACGGTTAATAAGCTTGTCAAGACCTCTCAGCAGAGCGCCTCCGCCGGCAAGAGTAATACCCTGATCGATAATATCAGCAGAAAGCTCAGGTGGAGTTTCTTCGAGAGTAGCCTTTATAGCGTCAATTACCTTTGCAAGAGGTTCAACAAGAGCGTCACGAATCTCAGCGGAGTTTACGTTGATATTTTCCGGCAGACCGTTCAGGAGATTTCTTCCTTTTATTTCCATAGTCTCCTCTTTTTCGCTGGGAAAAGCGGAACCGATCTCAAGCTTGATATTTTCAGCAGTTCTTTCGCCGATAAGGAGATTGTATTTTTTCTTGATATAGTTGATTATTGAAGCGTCGAATTCATCTCCGGCACACCTTACCGAACGGGCAGCAACGATTCCGCCGAGAGAAACAACAGCTACTTCGCTTGTACCGCCGCCGATGTCCACTATCATGCTGCCTGACGGCTCATTGGTAGGCAGACCTGCACCGATTGCAGCAGCCATAGGCTCCTCAACTACGAGAACATTGTGAGCACCGGCATTTTTGCAGGCTTCACGGACTGCACGTCTTTCAACGGCAGTAACTCCGGAGGGGATACATATAATAACATTGGCTTTTGTAAAAATAGTACCTCTGAGAGCCTTTTTGATAAACTCCTGAAGCATTGTTGTGGTAATGTCAAAATCGGCAATAACTCCGTCTTTCAGAGGTCTTACTGCGACGATAGAGCCGGGGGTTCTGCCGATAACGTCCTTAGCCTCCTTGCCTACATAGCGGCACTTATCGGTCCTTGTATTTACAGCGACGACAGAAGGCTCTCTGATAATAATGCCCTTGCCCCGCACATAAACGAGAGTATTTGCGGTACCGAGATCGATACCAATATCTTTAGTAAACATTATGAAGCTCCTTAAATAAATCTGC
>JAEDLA010000289.1 GCA_016295545.1 Oscillospiraceae bacterium
TTGCATTGCATCAGCGTGCTGATATAGAAAGGAATATATATGAGAAAATTACCGCTTTATCGGTTTGCAGGCGTATTACTGAGTATAGTCTGTATGGTAATAATATTCTGCCTGTCCGGCGAAAATGCAGAAGAATCCTCTGACACAAGCGGAAATTTTACACAAATAGCTGTTGATATTTTTGTCAGTGATTACGATGAAATGACGCCTGTGCAGCAGGAGGAGATTCTCAGCTGGACAGACCATATTGTCCGCAAGCTTGCTCATTTTTCGATTTATGCAGCACTGGGAGTATGCGTTTCCCTTGCCGCCGGCAGAAGAAAGCTGTTCTCATTCGGCAGCCTTATCTCAGCTGTGGTCTGCTTTATCTATGCCTGCAGCGATGAATTACATCAGAGTTTTATTCCCGGAAGAAGCTGTGAATTCAAAGATGTGCTGATAGATACTTCCGGAAGTGTTCTTGGAATTTTAATATCACTGTCAGTTATGACAATAATTTTCAGGCTTTCTGACAGGAAAAAAAGCGCAGGCAGAGCCTGTTGATACTGTTTCTCTATCAGACAGCGAGTTTGTCTGATAGAGAAACAACTGCTGTTCAGAGGATAATCGTCCTTATTCTTCTTCTTTTTTTATTCTGAAAATAACTCTCAGCAGTCCTGAAATGACCTTGGGACTTTTGATAACAACAATTTTCATTATGTACGCCTCCTTTAAGGGTTATGCTAATATTATATTCAGCTCAGAAAATTCTGTGAAAAAAATTTTGAAAATGCCTTGTATCATTGAAGGAAAAATGTTATAATAATAACATACTGCTATAGTATCTTTTTGATAATTTTTTTATGTTTTCCGGAGGTGCCGATGAAAAACTTTCTTGATAATATATGGACTAAAAGAGCAGCATCGCTGATAAGTGGTTTGTATGCCGCTGCCGCCTGCTATTTGTGCTATTGTTCAATTTTTTATAACATAGAGGTATCTTCGCCGGGTTTACTCTGCCTGCTTGTATCCGGAGTATCTCTTTTCTGTCTGGTTATAATGCTCTATTCACGTAAACAGGTGATTACACGTATTGCCAGCGTTATAATACTTCCGGCAATGCTGCCTGTGGTGCTGATGTACTTCGGTCAGTGGGAGCTTATTATCCCAATAATTATTACCGGAATCTGCATATTGCTTCTTTCCGGTTCAGGAGAGGGCTTCAAAACAGCTTTCGGAACGATTTTTCTGCTGATGTACATATTCGGCGCACTGGGATACTTCCTTATAACATCATTTTTTGTTACGGCAAGCAAGACAACTGAGGTAGCTGCCGGCGTTTCACCAACGGAAAAGTACCGCTATTACGTTATAAATACAGAGGACTCCTCAAACGGAAGTACAGCGGTCTATGTAGAGCCGAATGATGCAGATGTTTACTATCCATTTACTACATTTTCCCTTAAAAATATAAGACGTGTGGTATATCTTGAGCGTCCTATTGCAGGAAATATTGATATTCAGTGGACTACTCAGACAAGGCAGGAGATTACTGCTTACCTGAACTCTGTTTCTGACTCAATATCAATTCATTTAAGCGAAAGTCAGCTGAAAAGTCTGGGATATACCTATGACAGCAAGCTTACGCTTTGCGACCTTACAGCAGAGCAGAAAAAGGCAATAGGAAAAACTGTTTCCGATATTGAAACTGTTTATCTTGACCAGCTTACAGATGAGCAGTTAGGTTATTTTGACATAGGCAGGGACGGTAGCGGCAGATATTATGTTCTCAGTCCTACAGCGGAAATGCTTGATGATCTGAATATGGACAGTGACGAAACTGTATATATCAAAGACCTGAGCAGTGACTGGAAAAGTGTTTACAGCGTGGAAAAAGATGATTCAGTCATGCTGAATACTCTGACCGATGAACAGCTTGCAATGCTTGGAGTACCGGAAAGCGGTGATGTAATGACCTTTAACGGTAAAATTTGTTTCCGCTATTATGTAGCAGTTCTGGAGAATTACTTTGACGTGGACGACAGAAGTCTGTCGATCTCATTGCTTAATTAATACTAATTCCACATCAACCTGCTGAAAAATTTGTCAGCTATCGTTTCGTCACTCTGCGTTGACTGACCTTGAAAGGCGACAGCCTGTCTGC
>JAEDLA010000290.1 GCA_016295545.1 Oscillospiraceae bacterium
TTGTATTCAGCGGCAATGCTGAGTTCGATTCATGGAGCATTTCCTGAGCAAATCAGATGTTATACTGAAAATTAATTAAAAAACGAACAGCCATGCTTATCCTGAAAAGTGATAAGCATGGCTGTTTTTAGATTTTTACTGTATGCATCATTTAAGTGGAGCTATCCTCTTTAAATCTTTGCCCAAGGGCAACGTTTCTCTGAGCCCTTTCTTCTGCAATATCCCCATTTATGGGGATATTGCAGAAGACGTGGGATTCCAAAGGGACATTGTCCCTTTGGCAGGGGATTTTAAAGGGTGACTCCCTACAGTGTAGGGAGATGTCACAAAGTGACAGAGGGTACGGGCGACCGTTGGGAGCAGCGTCCCCTTTAATAACGCCATACAGCAAAAAAATTAATGACAGTGGTCACATTCGGGTATTTCGCCTACAATAGGAGTAGGATCAATTCCCTGACGTGTATAGTAATCTGACAGAGCCGACTTTATTGCCTGTTCAGCAAGCACGGAGCAATGGAGCTTAACTGCCGGAAGTCCGTCAAGCGCCTCAACAACAGCCTTGTTAGTAAGCTTCAGAGCGTCCTCGATAGGCTTTCCCTTGATAAGCTCTGTAGCCATTGACGAAGTAGCCACAGCGGCTCCGCAGCCGAAAGTCTTGAACTTGACATCAGTAATGATACCCTTGTCCACCTTGATGTACATTTTCATAATATCACCGCATTTGGCGTTTCCAACCTCGCCCACACCGTCAGCGTCCTCAATTTCGCCTACATTTCTGGGATTTGAAAAATGGTCGAGAACCTTTTCACTGTACTGCATAAAAAATCTCCTTTATAATTAATTGTTTTTATTGGCATCTTCTTTAAGAATCTTCTCCCACAGCGGAGACATTAAACGAAGTCTCTCCACAACCTTTGGAACGACTTCAAGAATATAGTCAACGTCCTCATCGGAAGTATTCTCATCTATTGAAAGTCTCAGTGAACCGTGAGCAACTTCGTGCTTCAGTCCAAGAGAAAGAAGTACATGAGAGGGATCAAGCGAGCCTGATGTGCAGGCAGAACCGGAAGAAGCGCAGATTCCGTTCATATCAAGCATAAGCAGAAGTGATTCACCTTCAACGCCCTCGATTGAGATATTAACATTGCCGGGAAGTCTCTTTTCCCTGTCACCATTAAGACGTGTATGAGGAAGCCGGAGAATACCGTCAATTATTCTGTTTCTTCGTGCAGTAATGATTTCAGCCTTTTCAGCAATATCAGCAGTGGCAAGCTCAATAGCTCTGCCAAGACCAACGATTGCCGGAACATTTTCTGTGCCTGCACGTCTGTTTCTCTCCTGAGCGCCGCCGTTGATAAGATTGGGGAGAACAATGCCCTTTCTCATATAAATAGCGCCGATTCCCTTTTGAGCGTGGATTTTATGACCGGAAAGAGAAAGTAAATCAATGCCCTGCTTGTGAACATCTATCTCAACATGGCCAACAGCCTGAACAGCATCGGTATGGAAAATAACATTCTTTTCCTTGCAGACAGCAGCTATCTCACTTATTGGCTGTATAGTGCCTATCTCATTGTTAGCGTACATAACTGACACGATAGCAGTATCCTCACGGATAGCATTTTTTATATCCTCAGGAGCAACTATTCCCTTGTCACTGACAGGAACATAGGTCACCTCATAGCCCATTTTCTCCAGAGCCTTACAGGTATGAAGAATAGCATGATGCTCAAAAACAGTTGTAACGATATGCTTTTTTCCCTTTGGCGCAAGCTTTTCGCAGACACCTCTCAAAGCCCAGTTATCGGACTCAGAGCCGCAGCTTGTGAAGAAAATCTCAGAGGGATCAGCACCGATTGCCTTAGCAACCTTAGCTCTTGCCTCCTCCACAGCTTTCTGCGCACTGCGTCCCATAGCGTAGATGCTTGAAGCATTTCCGTATTCTGTACGGAAATAAGGCATCATAGCGTTGAGGACCTCCTCTGAAACCTGCGTAGTAGCGGCATTATCCGCATAAACAAATCTCTTTTCCATAATTAAGTATGCCTCCGTTTGTATATATAAAATTAATGTTTAACTTTCAGCAGTATTTATCACGCTGAGCAACAGCAAGTCTGTCACAGCGTTCATTTTC
>JAEDLA010000291.1 GCA_016295545.1 Oscillospiraceae bacterium
AGGGACAATGTCCCTTTGGCAGGGGGTTAAGGGGGACAGCGTCCCCCTTAAATAACGCCGCAAAAGCCAAAAATCAATTTGCATTTAGCACAGCTGCCGTCTTGACATTTTGCGGAGATATGCTATAATAATTGTAACGATAAACGAAAGGAGGACTGCCCATGATATGCGGTGTATCTACCGCCTGCCTGTACCCGAAGCTGCTGGAGGAAAGTCTGTATGACCTGGCTGTAAGCGGAGTTTCAGCCGTTGAAATCTTTATCAACACCCACTCAGAGCTGAAAAAAAGCTTTGCCTGCGGAATTGCTGATACTCTTAACAGATTTGACGTGAAGTGCCTGTCCCTCCACCCATTTACCTGCGAAATGGAGCAGATGATGTTCTTTTCCCCCTACGAACGGCGGCTGAACGATATTCTCGAATACTACAGGCTTTACTTTCAGTTCATGAATATTGTGGGCGCTGATATTTTCGTTTTTCACGGCGGCAAAGGCAGCACCAGTGCTCCCAGAGAGCCTTTCTGCGAGAGATTTTCCCGTCTTTTCAGGCTTGGAAAGGAATTCGGAATCACTGTGGCTCTTGAAAATGTTTCACGCTGTCAGAGCAGTTCTCCTGCATTTGTACGTGATGTGGCAAAAATTCTGGGCAGTGAATTTGCTTTTGTCCTCGATACAAAACAGGCTGTGAGAGCAAAGGAAAATCCATTTTCCTTTTTAGATGCCGCCGGAGATAAAACTGTCCATGTCCACATCAGCGACTCAGGAGAGCTTGGAGACTGTCTCCTTATCGGAAAAGGAAGATTCCCCATAAAGAAATTCATGACACGCCTGTACGAGCTTAACCCCAACTGCGGCGTTGTTCTTGAGCTTTACAGAAATGGCTTTACAGGTATAAGCGACCTTGTCACAAGCTATAATATATTATCAAAAATGGCTGATTCCGTTCAGCAGGGAGGTTTAGTATGAAATGTCCGTTCTGCGGTTTTAATGAGTCAAAGGTAGTCGACTCACGTCCGGCTGACAAAAGAATAAGACGCAGGAGAGAATGCATAAAATGCGGCGCACGGTTCACCACCTATGAAGTAATGGAAGTCCCCCTGCTTATGGTGGAAAAGCGTGACGGCACATACGAGCAGTTTGACCGCAGCAAGCTTATCAAGGGAATTTTCTCAGCAATAAAAAAGAGACCTGTCACAATCGACCAGGTCTCCGAAATCGCCGACTACATAGAAAGCTACTACGCAAACGAGCTGAAAAATATTGCCCCCTCAGAGGAGATAGGCGAAATAGTCCTGAATCACCTGAAAAAAATAGATGCCGTGTCATATATAAGATTCGCCTCAGTGTATAAGGACTTCTCCGATGTAAAAAGCTTCATTGCGGCAATCAGTGAGCTTGAAAACAAGGAAAATCTCTGAAATTCAGCTTACAGTCATTCTCAGGCTGCCTCCGTCCTCGCTGTAGACCATTGAAGCTACTGCCGTATTATCGCAAACAAGCAGCTCTGCAAGCATTTTCCTGCTTTCGGGGCTGTAATTTTTCACTTCATATACATAAAGCTGTGCTTCTTCTCCGGCATATTCTCTCAGCGGCATTCCCTGTTTATCCTGAAGCAGAGCGTAGTCCTCATAAACAGCCGAAAAATCAGCAGGAATTGTCACACTGCGGCTGAAAAGCTCCTCCACCTCCCAGCCGTGAGAGGCAAAGTAGCTTATGCGTTCAGAGGGACTTCCTGCGGCTGTTACGGCGCTTTCAGGAATCTCCGGAGTATCTTTTCTGCCCGGTATAACAAGTGCTGCGGCAGCTAAAACAAGTGATAATGCAATGTAAAATTTTGTTTTTTTCTTCATAAATGAAACCTCCGTTTTTCAAGGCAATACCGCACAAAGATTGTACGTCAGATGCGCCGTCAGATTTTTCGTCAGATGAAACAAAAAGCGCAGTGAATACTTTGTGTATTCACGAGCATTTTTGTGAAATATGACGGAAAATATGCAAGCATATGACGTGCAAAGCCGTCAGGCGCTCTTTGTGCGGTGTTGCCTCAACATAAATATGCCTATGTAATTAATAATATGCCCCGAAAGGAGAAGTATGAATCAGATACGACTTGATAAATTTAT
>JAEDLA010000030.1 GCA_016295545.1 Oscillospiraceae bacterium
TGACGAAACGCTATCAGACAACTTTTTCAACAGAACGATATGGAATTAGTATTAATCTTTTGAAATAGGGAAAAAACACTTGAAATATTCTCCGGAGTATGATATAATAAAATGGTCTAAATTGTATTATAAAGCCGCTGTGGATAGCGGCAGATTGGAGCTTTATATGAACCTTAAAAAATTTTTGAAAATCTCCGTGCCGGCAATTACTTCCGCAGCGGTTGCTTCATTTTCAGCACTGACTGCTTTTGCTGAAGACAGCTCAGCATCTTCAGCAAACGCCCAGAGCGGCGGCGGAATCACAATGATAATCTCACTGGTCGTTATGTTAGGACTTCTTTACTTCCTTATGATTCGTCCCCAGAGGAAAAAGGAAAAGGAATCAAAGGAGATGCAGGATAATATCCAGATAGGCGATGAAATCGTAACTATCGGCGGTATTGTTGGTCTTGTTGTCCGCAGAGGTGATGATAACGTTGTAATCGAAACAGGCGGCGAAAGAAATAAAATGCGCATTAAGCTCTGGGCAATCAGCGAAAATACTTCTGCTCTTGAAAGAGCTAAGGCTGCTCAGGATAAAAAAGCTCAGGAAAAGGGAATGGCTGTCGGCGGTCTTAAAGAGGAGAAGTCCTCAAAAAAGCAGAAAAAGGCTGACAAGGAAGAAAAGTAATATAAATATAAACCTCCGCATAGAATGTACTATTCTGAATGCGGAGGTCTTTTTATGCGCCGACACCGAAAAAGCCTGTGGGAAAAGGCTCTCCGGAGTATTATTATATCAGCCGCCGCAGGATTTTCAGTTACTCTGACCTGCACGGCAGCTTTTTCTGCATTTATATTATTTTTCATGGACAATATGGATTCACCGGGCTTTTTCAGCAGCTTTTCCCTTGCACTGGGAGCTTTATCTGCCGGATATACCTGCGGCCGTCACCGACGGCGAAATGGCATAGCGGAGGGACTTCTTTGCGGTATGCTGATCTATGCAGTAATTACAGTGTCCGGACTTGTGCTTTCTTCTGGCTTTCCGGGCATAAAAAAGCTCCTGCTGACGTTATTTTTTTCCGCAGCAGGAGGCGTATATGGTGTAAATTCCAAAAGACCAAAGGGACTTACAGACTGTTAACCAACACACAAATCAAATATTATTTGTATGACATCATTTAAGGGGGACGCCGTCCCCCTTACCCCCCTGCCAAAGGGACATTGTCCCTTTGGAATCCCCCGTCTCAAATTGATATACCCCATAAAGGGGTATATCAATTTGAGGAGAGTTTCAAAAAAACAATGTTCATTGGCAAAGAGTTAAGTGGATAACGCCCCTTAACTACTGCTAAACAAATATATTTGATATGAGTGTTAGTAATCACCTGAGGTATCTTCCATAAGTTTAAATTCTATCTCATAGTAGTCGACAGAACCGTCCTCGCTGACATGAGCACAGGTTGCAGGAACAGTATCTCCTGCACCGTACATACTGCTGATAGTGTCGTACAGTTCGTCATAGGTTTTGACATATTTACCGTTAATAGCAGTAATGAAATCCCCTGATTTAAGGGCTGTATTGGCAATATCGCAATCCTCGTCGATGCTTGTGATATAAATTCCGGTGAAGTCATCGGGCAGCTGATAGCCAAGCTCCTCCTCAATGCCCTCAATTTTATATTCGTTAGCCATATCGATAAGCTGAATACCGATTCTGAACCTGCCGCCGATATAACCCTGATTGATAAGCTCCTCGATAATAGGCTGAGCATCATTAATGCTGATAGCAAAGCCAAGTCCCTCGTAGCTGGAGCTGACATACTTTGAGGAGGTAATACCGATTACCTGACCGTACATATTAACAAGTGCGCCGCCGGAATTTCCTGGACTTATATCAGCATTAGTCTGAATGCAGTTCATTTTGAAGCCTGTGGAATCTGACTTTATTTCACGTCCCACAGCGGAAACGATACCGTCAGTAACAGAGCCTGAAAGGCCGGCAGGATTGCCGATAGCCATGACCTGTTCACCGACAGTAACTTCATCTGAATCGCCTAAAACAGCCGGCTGAAGCTCTGCACCGCTGACCTTGATAATGGCAATATCGGTTTTTGAGTCTCTGCCGATAATTTTTGCATCAAAAGTTTCATCTTTGTATGTTTTGATAACGTGGTATCCGTCAGACTGGAGAACATGGGCATTTGTAACTATATAGCCTTCCTCGGAGATTACAATGCCTGAACCTGTACCGGCAAGAGTTGAATGGCGGCTGTCGCTGTAGGTGTATATTTCAACGATAGACGGTCTTACAACAGAGGCAACGCCCTCAGTAGTATATTTGCCGTTTTCATCCTTGAAATTTTCTGCATCATTAGCGCCTTCCGGCTTGGACTGCCTGTATATTACAACATTCTGACCGTTACCGGAGGTAATTCCAACGGCATTGCTGCTTTTACCGATGTCGAGGACAATGCATACGACAGAAAGCAGGATAGTAAAAAGGAAAATCATAGCCAGAAGCAGTATAATAAGCCGTTCATTGCGTGTGCGGTGACGTTTTTCGGCTTTTTCAGCGGCTTCACGGAGTTTTTCCTGATTCTGCCTTTCAAGCTCCTCAAAACCAATAGGCTCATACATAAAGGAATCATATTCCACCCTGTTAACAGGCTGAGAATTATCCGGTTCAGGGGAGCTGACGTCCTCTGACTCATTCAGAGGCATATTATTCTCAGGGGTGTTCTCCGTTTCGGGAGAGCTGTCGCCGGAATTATGGCTTACGGTAATTAATTTATCTTTATCGTCCATTTGGATGTATCCTTTCGGTTAGTTCTGTTCGTTCTGTTTTTCCGGCAGCTGAACGGCAAATTCCGTATATTCCCCGTAAACGCTTCTCACGATAATATGACCGTTGTGAAGATGTACGATTTTACGGGAAATAGAAAGACCAAGCCCAAGACCTGTAGTATCCTTTCCACGAGAGGAATCGGTCTTGTAAAATCTGTCGAAAACCTGCTGTATTTCATCATTTTTCAGACCTTCGCCGGTATTTTTTATTCCAATAATGCAGTTTCCGTCAGCTTTTTCAAATCTGAAAGAGATAGTACCGTTCTTGTTTACGAACTTTGTGGCATTCTCCACAAGATTATAGACTACCTGCTGAATAAGGTCGGAATCCACCTCAGCCACAAGCCGGTCGGAGTCCAGTCCCTCAATTTCAAGATTCTTCTCGTCGATTTTTTTCTCAAACATAAGAACTGTCTGGATAACAAGATCGGTAAGATTAGTTTTGCTGAAATTCGGTTTCAGTGTGCCGGACTCATATTTAGTAATATTGAGCATGGAGCTGATAAGTATTCGCAGGCGCTTTATCTCTTTTGAAACGAGAATGAGATATTCCTGCTGACGTGATTTAGGGATAGTGCCGTCAAGAATACCGTCAACGAACCCGCCGATAGTAGTCATAGGCGTTCTCAGCTCGTGGGAGACATTTGCAATAAAGGTTTTGCTTGTTTCATCGCTTTTCTCCATATTGGACGCCATAAGGTTGACGTACTTTGAGGTTTCCTGAAGATTTCCAGGAGTAGTGATATTGATTTTTTCAGAGAAATCGCCTTTGGAGTATTGCTTGCATACTCTGAGGAAATTCTCAGCAGTCATGTCATATTTTTTCTGCTGTTTTTTGAGGATAAGTCGGGCAATAGTTATACAGAAAGCGCAGGAGAGAATATAAGCCGCCATAAGCTTGAAGTTAAACAGGTTCAGGCTGTCTGTTGAGCTGTAGGAGGCAAGGTACATCTTCTGCGGCTCACCCTCGCCGTATCTGACATAAAATTTGTCGCCGTAGAGCACGGAGGGTTCCTTTTCCGACACATCGTGAGCGTCAAAGTCAAGGTATGAATCCTTGTCCAGCTTCTCCATAAGACTGGGAGCAAGCTTGTTCTGCGTCTGATTGGCAGGAGCGAGGAGACAATTTCCGTCACCGTCATAAACATAGATAGAGATATTATAATTCTTGATAAATCCGTCATGGAGACGTGTAATATTTCCGGAGTACATGGTATTAGTCTGCTGAAATTCCTCTTTTATATCATCGATAAAGAGACTGCTTACAGCTTCAAGCTCGTAGAATTTTTCGTCCTTGTAAAGCTTTGAGCAGAGCATGACCATAGTGAAACCAATGAACATTACGCAAAAAATAACGAGGATAAAAGCCGTTCGGTAAAACCGGAAATAGGAGCTTTTTTTTCCATCCAATTGAAACACCTCTTATTCATACTGTTCCCGTTGATTCCGATAGATACAGGAGGGAACGCCTGCAATCAGTTTAGCCTAAGAGAATCAGTATCAGAACAGAATGAGCTTTGAAATATATTGCTCCGCCGGTAAACTCATGAAAGGTTCTGCTTGCTCCACAGCTGAAAGCTGCCGTAAAAAGCCTGCAATACGAAGTGATGCTGCGTATAGTTTTCAAGAGTTTATTGGTGGAGCAATAAGCCGAATGCAGGAAAGCATTGCGGAAAATGTCTGATTTATATTACGGGAGAATTACTCTTCCTCGTCAGCCTCGAATTTGTAGCCGACGCCCCATACAGTTTTCAGTGACCACTTGTCGGAAACGCCCTCTAATTTCTCACGGAGTCTCTTGATGTGAACATCGATAGTACGGGAGTCACCGTAGTATTCAAATCCCCAGACTTCATCAAGGAGCTGATCTCTTGTGTAAACCCTGTTGGGATTTGAAGCAAGATAGAATAGCAGTTCAAGCTCTTTCGGAGGAGTATCAACGACCTTGCCGTTAACTCTCAGCTCATAGCGTGTCATGTTGACAGTAAGCTTGTCGTAGCTTACTTCCTTGACCTCGACCTCATTATTGCTGTTGCTGACACGTCTTGTTACAGCGTTGATACGGGCGATAACCTCTTTAGCGTCAAAGGGCTTAACGATATAGTCGTCAGCGCCAAGCTCAAGACCGATTACCTTGTCGATAGTCTCGCCTTTGGCAGTAATCATTATAATCGGAACATTTGATTTTTTTCTTATCTCACGGCAGACCTGCCAGCCGTCTATTCCGGGAAGCATAATATCGAGGAGAACGATATCGGGCTTCAGAGCATTGAACTTAACAACAGCCTCCTCACCGTCATGGGAGAGAATAACGCTGTAGCCGTCCTTTTCGAGATACAGCCTTAACAGATCACATATATTTTTATCATCGTCAACGATAAGAACCTTTAAGCTTTTGTCCATAGCCATTATAAAACACCTTCATTCATTTTTTATAAATACTGATAATATAATTATATACCTAAAATCATGAAATGTCAATTATAAACAGAAAATTTTAATAGATTTTATCTTGTTTATTTATTGGTAAAAAGATTGTAAGCTGTGGCAAAGGCGTCAGCAGAGGAGCATATAAGCTCATAGTTGCTCATAGCGGAGCTTCCGGAGTAGGTTTCACCGCAAATAGCTGAGGTAACGCCGTTCTGAAAGCTGACCTTAGCTACCTGATTGAGAGAACGCTCAACAGTACGTGTGCTGATGCCGTAAAGGTCAGCAATACGGCTGTATATGGAGCAGTTCAGGTCTGAGGAAAGAGCGTCGGGCTGGACAAGCGTAAGGCTGACAGCAGAACACAGGCAGCTGAAACCTCTAAGATGAGCAGGCATACTCACCTCAGACAAAAAGTCAGAAACAGCCGGTTCAAACCGGAAAATCTGCTTATACTAATTCCATATCGTTCTGTTGAAAAAATTGACTGATAGCGTTTCGTCAATCAAGGCGACTGACCGCAGGCAGGCTGTCGCCTTTCAAGGTCAGTCAACGCAGAGTGACGGAACGATAGCGGACAAATTTTTCAGCAGGTTGATATGGAATTAGTATTAGAACCGGTAATTTTTACAATAGCTCTGTAGACCTCATTGGGAGTGGAGGGCATGAGAATACACAGGTCAGCCCCTGTTTCAGCAGTATTGTTCATTTCCGAAAAGCTTACATAGGAAAGCAGAATTATTTTTGTATGGGGCAGATTTTCATGGATATAGCTGCATATTTCAGCCGTGCAGATTTTCCGTGACGGGGTACTGAGCAATACAGCGTCAGGAGAAATTTCTGATAAACGGCTGAAAATATTCTCGCTGCCGCTGTGAAGATAAACTGCCTCACAGCCCATTGAGCAGAGATAACGTGTGTACATGATGCCTGTTTCGCCAGAATTATCGCAGACTATTATACGAAGCTGTTTATTTTTCAAATCCAGTCCTCCTGCTATATATCCTGAATGACTTTCCAAAGCTCCGAAGCAGTTTCAAGGTTAACTCCGGCAGCCTTTGCAAGCTCCTCAGGAGAAGCTTTTTTCAGGTTATCCTTAGTCTTGAAGGCAAGCATTATCTGAGCTGCCTTTTTATCGCCGATTCCCTTAACATTGGTAAGCTCCGACTTATAGGTCTTTTTCCTGTGTCTGGAGTGCATATAGCTGACGGAGAAGCGGTGAACCTCGTCCTGAATCCTCGTCACAAGCATAAATGCCGACTGAAGATTATTTATCTGCAGCTCCTTACCTCCGGCAGCAATGGCTCTTGTGCGGTGCTTGCTGTCCTTGACCATGCCGAAAACAGGTATGTTCAGACCAAGCTCCTGAACCACCGGCATAACAGCTCCTACGTGTCCTTTTCCGCCGTCAAGGAGAATAAGGTCAGGAGTACGGCGGAAAAACTCGTCCTCGTCAGTACCTATACGGAGAAGCCGGCGGCGCAGGACCTCCTGCATACTGCCGTAGTCGTTCTGAAAAGCCTGTTCCTTTATGCTGAACCGCTTGTATGCCTTTTTCAGCGGTCTGCCGTCCTCAAAAACAATCATTCCGGCAACCATTGACTCTGAGGAAAGGTTGGATATGTCGTAGGCTTCGATATACTTCGGAGGCTTTTCAAGTCCGAGAAGCTGTCCAAGCTCTTCAAGGGCGATAACTTCCTTTCCGGTGCGGTTATTTTTTATTGCGGCGTACTCAGCACTGTTATTTTTTGCAAGCCGGAGCAGTTCATAAAGTCTGCCTTTCTGCGGCTGATGTATCTTTACATTTCGTCCGGACTGACGATGCAGAAGTTCCTCAATGAGAGCTGAATCATCGGGAATATGGTCTGCAACAACAATTTTTGGTATATCGTCTCTGCCGTGATAGAACTGAACCATAAAAAGGCTGAGAATGTCTTCGGAATTTTCAGGCTTCTCAAACTCGAAAACAGCCTTGTCGTAAAGCCTGTTTTCACGGTACATAAGGACGGAAATATAAATTCCCCCGTAAAATTCAGCAGTGCCGATAACATCTGCGGAGCTTACTCCGCTGTTGATTATTTTCTGTTTTTCAGCGGCTTTCTTCACAGCGGATATCCTGTCACGGAGCATAGCCGCCTTTTCAAATTCAAGGTTTTCAGCCGCTTCATTCATTTCCTGTTCCATGCGTTCAATGGAGTCGGCGCTGCCTTTTTTTATATACTCCACCGCCTGATCGACGGTCTGACGGTAGTTTGCGGCACTGATTTTTCCTCTGCAAAGTCCCATGCAAAGCTTGATGTGGTAATTCAGGCAGGGACGGCTCTTTCCGAAATCCTGAGGAAATTTTCTGCTGCAAACAGGCAGCATGAAAACTCTGTTTGCCTCGCTGACCGCTTCTTTTGTGATGAATCCGCTGGTGTATGGACCTAAATATTTTCCCGGCTTCTGAGTATTTTTTTCAGTTGTAAGGCGTGGGTACTCCTCATCGGAAATTCTAATATAATGGTAGCCCTTGTCATCTTTCAGCAGAATATTATACTTCGGCTTGTGTTGTTTTATAAGGCTGCATTCAAGGAGCAGAGCTTCAAATTCACTGTCAGTAACAATAAAGTCATAGTCAAAAACATTTGATACCATTGCGGCAACCTTCGGGGTATGGTCGGGATTCTCCCTGAAATAGCTTGTAACACGGTTTTTCAGGTTTTTTGCCTTGCCGATGTATATAATAGCGCCCTCTTTGTTTTTCATGAGATAAACTCCCGGAGAAAGGGTAAGCTTCTGTGTTTTTTCCCTGAGATACGGCAGCCGTTGATTCATAAGATCACCTCTCTGTGTATTTATATTATAGCATATCAGTACACCGTATGCAATATCTGGATTATTTTTACTTTTAAAGCATTATTTAGGGGATATCTTCCTGTTTCCTGCCAGAGAATAGTGTGTCTTTGCAACTCTCCTCATCCTGATATACCCCATTACGGGGTATATCAGGATGAGACGTGGGATTCCAAAGGGACTTTGTCCCTTTGGCAGGGGGGCAGGGTGACTCCCTACAGTGTAGGGAGATGTCACGAAGTGACAGAGGGTACGGGCGACTGTTGGGAGACGGCGTCCCCCTGAATAATGCTGTGAAAGCAAAAATCCGCAGCAGATGTATACTGCTGCGGAGAGTTTGTAAATCAGTTTTCCGGATTATTGTTGACTGTTCTTGTGATATTTGGCTTGCCTTTTTCTAATGGAGTACCGTCAGGACGAGTCAATTCAGCGGAGGGTTCATATTTGAGGATAATGTCCTTTATCTGCTCGTCGCGGGTGAGATTATAGAGAATTTTCAGAGATTTCAGAGCGTTGTCTATATCGTTTTTCATCATATAGTCGCTTGAAAGCTGAGCAGCAACGCTGATAACGTCCTTGTCGGGACCGAACTCCAGACCATATTTTTCAAATACTTTTTTTATCTGTTCAAAAGTTGGCTGAACGATAGGAGTGCCTTTAAGCTGAGCAACACCTCTCATCTCGTATGGGATAGCCGGATTGGGAGCAAGCATAACGCTGGCAGTATAAAAAGCAACAGCATCATCAAGCTCACGGATATCAGTACACATATATCCCATATTAGCGTAGCAGCGAGCGAGAGCAACAGGTGATGAAGCAACTCTGATAGTTTCCTTAGTCAGTTCAATGAGCTTGTTCTTATTCTTGATAAGCTTATAGACCTCCGCAAGCTCAAATTTCGGACCAACGTCAACAGGATTGTACTCCGCAGCCTTTTCAAGAATCGGTATAGCGTCCAGCGGAGAGCCTGTTTCTATCATTATATAGCCATAGGTGGTAATATATGCGGCAAAGTCAAATGGGGCACGGGTGAGAGTTTTTTCCGGCTTGAAAAGATACTGATAAAGATTATCCTCAAAGGGATTCCTCAGGGAGACAAACTTAGCCTTTTCGCCCTCTCTGAATTCCTCAGTGATTTTGTAATAGAGCTTTTCCGCAAGAGGCTTGGCTTCAACAGCTTTTTTCTCATTTATCAGCTTAACAATCCTGTTATAGAACTCATCAAGGCGTATACCATCGATATGAGTGAGCCGCTTTATCTCCTCACGCTGTTCTTCGGGCATGATTTCAGAAATCAGGTCACTGACAGCCTTAAGACCGTCAGCATTACCCTCCTTAGCGAACTTTTCGCCCTCTTTTCTGAGCATAGCTGAATTTTCCTCATAGGAGGAGTCGGTAAGCTTGCTTCTGAGCTCATTAAGAATATCGTTATATGCCATAAAAATTAATCCTCACTTTATCAGAAACCTCTCTTGGAAAGGCTCTTTTTAAATTTCTGGTCTATTTTTTCCTGCTTTTTCAGTGCTTTAAGCTCTGCCTTTGTAAGAGGCTTTGAGGGTTCGGACTGCTGCTTTTTAGGAGCAGAACCGCTTCTTGAATTTGATCTTGCAGGAGCTGTGTATTCCTCAAATACAGGAACAGCCTTGTTTTCTTCCTTTTTCTTTCTGCTTGCAGGGCTGTCGCTCATAGTGGAGAGAACGTCCTCAATGGAATCAAGCATAGGCATCTGAACACCCTGTCTGTCGAAGATAGTCTGCTGGCTCTTTTCTCTTGAGCTTGCGATAGCATTAACAAAGGACTTTGGCAATGGCTTCGGTCTGCTGTCAGCAATTTTTGAGATATTTACCTGCTGCGCCATATTAGGCTGAACAGCATTCATAGCCGGAGCAACATTAGGCTGGGGAGTATTCATAGCCGGAGCAACGTTAGGCTGAGGAGCACTCATCGCCGGAGCAATGTTAGGCTGAGGAGCACTCATAGCCGGAGCAACATTAGGCTGAGAAGCGCTCATAGCCGGAGCAGCGTTAGGCTGAGGAGCA
>JAEDLA010000031.1 GCA_016295545.1 Oscillospiraceae bacterium
CGAACCTGCGGCATCTTGGTCCCAAACCAAGCACTCTACCAAACTGAGCTACGCCTCGTTTAACCAAAGAGCCACTTTTCAATGTCAAACAGCTTTATTATTATAACTCTGAAAATGCAAAATGTCAAGGCTTTTTCCGAAATTTGTCGTTTTATACAAAATCAGCAATGAATTCACTTCGTTTATCAGCATAAAGTAAAAACAGGAGGACAAAAAGCCCTCCTGAAATTTAATCCGAAGATAAATTATGCTTTTTCTTCCTCATCAGAAGCAGCTTCAGCAGCGGCGCTTTCAGCAGATTCGGAAGCCTCATCAGCAGCTTCACTTACAGCTTCTGCGCAGTCACCGGTATTTTCACCAGCGATAACCACATCAATATCCTCATCGCAGACACAGCCGTCACAGCACTGTGCATCAAAATCATCATCCCAGATATCATCAGTAGGAGCTGTTTTTTTCTTATTTGCAATAACTTTGGACACGATAAATCCAGTAACAACTGCTGTTCCTGCAACGAGTGCAGCTATAGAAAGCTTATTCATTTTAAATTCCTCTTTTCTCCGCAAGAATTAGTTGCATTACCGAACCGCTTGCGATCGGAACGATACGCTTAAATATAGTATAACACACTTTAAATCGGATTTCAACACTTTTACAAATTATTTGTTAAAAACATCAAAACCGACAAAGCTGTTATTGGCGCAGTTTCACAACGCAGGATTCTTTTTCCCAGCCAGACTCTTTCTGCTCCGCATTCAGCAGCCGCCTGAACCTCATCAGGCTCAAAGCCGCCCTCACTGCCGACTATGAGAGCAATATTTTCAGCTCCGGAAAAATCGACCTGTGAAAAGGAACAGCCGCCCTCCGCTTCATATAAAATAACAGAGCGCTGAAAATCCGGCAGCATATCAAGAGCTGTTTTATAGCTTATTATCGGCAAAACCTCCGGAATTATGCCACGTCCCGACTGCTTTGCAGCTTCTTCGGCAATTTTGTTAAGCCGCTGAAGCTTTTTTGCGAAATCTTTTTCATCAGGTCTTGAAACGCATCTCCGTGTAAGCACAGGAACTACCTGCGAAACTCCCAGTTCAACAGCTTTTTTGACGATCTGCTCCAGCTTGTCTCCTTTTGGGACAGCCTGAAAAAGAGTGACCTTAATATCAGGCTCAGCTTCACAGCTGTGACAGGAAACGAGTTCAAGAAAGACCTGTTCACCGGTTATACTGCTGACAGTGCAGTCGTAATCGATGCCCTTACAGCAGACAGTTAACGGCTCTCCCGGCTTCATTCGCAGAGATCTGCCTATATGACGGGCATTTTCCCCGTCAAGAGTGATATTATCCTTATTAATTTCATCAACAAAAAATCTCGGCATATCTTCACCACACATTTCAGCCGGACAGCTCCGGTAATACCTTTATATTATACATTATATTCCTGTATATTGCAATAGCAAATATAACATTTTCATTTTAAATGGTAATTTTTCACAAAACAGCCGCACAGAATTTGACACATTCGCTTAATTTTCGGTTTTTCACTATTTGTACATTATTTCATAACAAATTGGCAAGAAAATATGTTATAATTACTTTAGATATTATTTCCTGATTTGCCAGTACGGCGATATTTTATATTTTTTATTTTTTATTACAGAAAGGATGAATTCTTATGTACAGAAAGTCAAAATTCAAAAGAACATTGACAGCCGCAGTCAGCTCCGCTGTTCTTGCAGCCTCCTTATCCGTTGCAGCTCCTGCAGGACTTTCAGCTTCTGCTGCTGACAGCAACTACGCAGAGGCACTGTCAATGTCCCTCTATTTCTTCGATTCAAACGCCTGCGGTTCAGGTATTGAGGGAGGTCCTCTTACATGGCGTTCAGACTGCCACACCTACGATGCCAATGCTTCTGTAAGCACACTTGACAGCTCCCTCCAGAAATACGCTGATCCTGACGGTGACGGCAAAGTCGACGTTTCAGGCGGCTGGCACGATGCCGGTGACCATATCAAATTCAACCTGACTATCGGCTTCGGAGCTTCAAGCCTTGCAATGGCAGAGTATCTCAATCCCGGTGCTTACGAAGCTGCAAACTGCAAAGACCACCTTATCTATGAGATGAAATGGGCTGCCGACTACCTTATGAAAACAACATTCCTTGATGATTCCGGAAATGTTGCCGCAATTGCTCATGTTGTTGCTGACGGAAACGTTGACCACAGCTTCTGGACTGCACCGGAAACTCAGACCTACGATCGTCCTGTTTACTGGCTCACATCTTCAAAGAACAACTCCGCAGTCTGCGGCGAAATGGCTTGCGGTCTTGCCGGAGCAGCTTACATTTTAAAGGATACTGATCCCGACTACGCAGCCAAGTGCATTAAATACGCAAAAGCACTTGTTGACTTCGGCAATAAATATGCAGGCAACGAGACCGGCGGACTTGGCAATTTCTACGGCACAGACTCCATGTATCAGGACGAAATGGCTCTTGCAAGCGCATGGCTGTACGTGTGCGGTGAGGGCAGCAAGCCTACCCTTACTCCAAGCAGCGGAAGCTATAATGGCGTTTACGACTACTACCTCTACAGCTGGGACAAGGTATGGCAGGGCTATGCCGCAATGATGTACAAGGCTACAGGCGAAAATGTTTTCTTAGAGGAACTTAAGTTTGAGCTTAACAATCAGGGCGGTCTCAACGAGGGAAAATACAATGCCAACGGCTGGGGTGCTTCAAGATATAACTGTGCAAAGCAGATGGTGGCTTATGTCATTGCTGACGGTGACGCTTCCTCCAGCTATGCAAAGGGCGCAAAATATCAGATGGACTTCATTCTCGGCAACAACAGTCGTGGATACAGCTATCTGCTGGGATACGGCAGCAAGTGGCCCACTCATATCCACCACCGTGCAGCTAATCCTGGTAACGGTCAGCAGACATCTGCTGACAATATCGAAGCAAAATATACAAACTACGGTATGCTGGTAGGCGGCGAGGACAGCTCCGGCAACTACGAAGACCACTCCGACAGATATCAGTTTACCGAGGGCGCACTTGACTACAACGGCTGTTTCGCTCTTGCCTGTGCAGGACTTGTAAACCTGTACGGCGGAGACGCTTCTGCCTTTGACAGCATTAAGTCAAGTGCATCTGAAATCAACGAAAAATTCGTATTCGCAGCATCTGATACACCTGTGGAAACTACAACTACTACCACCACAACAACAACTACTACAACCACTACAACTACAGTTTCTGATACAACACCTTCATTCGAGTACGAACTTGAAGCTCCAACCGAAATGATAGTTGGAGAAACAGCAGAAACAACAATAAATACTGTTGCACCTCCTGACTATTTTTATAATTCAACTGCTGAATGGAGTTCCTCTGCTCCTGAAGTATTAACAGTAAGTCCCAGCACAAGCGTTGAATTATATGCAGAGCTTACTGCAATTGCTCCTGGAAAAGCTACAATTACCTGCAATCGAAATGGAGTAACCAAATCAATCGAAATCACCGTTCTCCCCAAGCAGGCAGAAGATGCTGTTTACGGCGACGCAGACCTTGACGGCAAAATCGGCATCTCCGACGTTGTAAAGGTCATGATGTATGTGGCAAACAAGGAAGCTAATCCTATAAGCGAACAGGGACTTATTAATTCTGACGTTTACAACAACGGTGACGGCGTATTCATCTCTGACGCACTTTCTATTCAGAAAAAGGTTGCACAGATTATCGATACTCTCCCTGAATCCTGAAAATTTTCAATAAAAAATTAATAAATAGCGGAAAATCCGCCTCTTTCCGGAAAAGATTGCCTTTCATAAGGCAATCTTTTATTTTTGAAAAATATATAACCATTGGTGATAACATTCGTGAAATCTTGACAAATTGTATATAAAGTGTTAAAATATACACATACTGTAATTGGGTACAGTAATTCATACTTGTATGGAGGGTATTATAATGAAGAAATCAAGAATCAAATTGGTGACAGCAGGTCTGCTTGCCGCAGCTATGGTATGCTCAGCATCACCGGCTGTATATGCTGTCACATCAAACAGCATTCCTGCTGTTTCTACCTCAAAAACAGCCGAAGATGATATTATCTTCTCAACAAGCTTTGAGGACGGCGAGGGCATCTCCGAGTTTTCACGCAGAGGAGAAGCCGAAACTATCGAGTTAAAGGAAGATGACGGTCACACAGGCAGCTGCTCAATGATTGTAGGCAACAGAGAGCAAAGCTGGAACGGACCTCAGTTCCTTATAAGCGAAAGATGCGAAGCAAACACCGAGTACATCGTCAGCGCATGGGTTAAGACCGCATGGTATACCGATATCAACCTTAGCATGGAATACACCGATACAGAGGGCGAAAGACATTACTCCAACCTCAAATCCGCTACAAGTCAGGGCGACTGGGTTGAGATAAGCGAGACGAAAATCAGCTTCACTGAAGATATGACCAATGTTTACGTCTACTTTGAGGGAGGTACCGCCGATATTCAGGTGGACGACTTTGTTCTGAAAAAAGCTCCCGTAATCCCCATAGAGGAAGATATTCCGTCACTTAAGGACGTTTATGCCGGTTATTTCAAGGTTGGTACAGCTATCACTCCCTCTGACCTTTCATCACCGTCCACAATGGCGCTTGTTAACAAGCATTTCAGCGGAAGTATCACCGCAGGCAACGAAATGAAGCCGGATTATGTACTTGATAAGAAAGCTTCTCTTGCATATTTCGAGGAAACAGGCGATGACACAAATCCTCAGGTAACATTCTCCGCTGCAAAGAGCGTTATCAACTATTGTATAAAGAACAATATTCCCCTGAGAGCACACACTCTTGTATGGCACAGCCAGACTCCGGACTGGTTCTTCAAGGAGGGCTACTCCGATGACGGTGACTGGGTTGACAAGGAAACTATGCTCAAACGTATGGAAAACTATATTAAAAACTTCTTTGAAACTCTTGAAAAAGACTACCCCGAACTTAATGTATATGCCTGTGACGTTGTAAACGAAGCATGGACAGATCAGGGAACTCCCCGAACTGCCGGTTCAAACAATACTCAGAGCGGAAATTCCGCGTGGGTTCAGGTATTTGGCGACAACTCCTTTATCGAGCCTGCCTTTGAGTATGCAAGAAAGTACGCTCCTGCGGGCTGCAAGCTCTACTACAACGACTACAACGAATACATGACAGGCAAGGTAAATGCCATTGTGGAAATGGCAGAATCCCTCAAGGCAAAAGGGCTTATTGACGGTATTGGTATGCAGTCTCACCTTGACGTAAGACAAGGCAGTGATGCTTTCCCGTCAGCTGCCATGTACAAAAATGCTATTGCCGCTTATGCCGCCACAGGACTTGATATTCAGGTAACAGAGCTTGACGCAACAATTCCGGGCAATTCTGATGCAAACTATGAGGCTCAGGCTCAGTATTACAGCGACATTATGGACGCAATCGTTGAGTACAAGGACAGCATTTCAGCTGTTGTTGTATGGGGAATCACCGATGATGCAAGCTGGAGAGCCACACAGTATCCGCTTCTTTTCGATGCAAACTTCAAGGCTAAGCCTGCATTCTACTCAATAATCGACGGTATTGAAGCTCTTGAACCTGTTACAACAACTACTACAACCGGCGCAGCAACAACAACTACTACAACCACTACAACTACAATCACCTCAACAACAGAGCCTTCAACAGACGTTGTTTACGGCGACGCCGACCTTGACGGCAAGGTTGGCATCTCCGACGTAGTAAAGGTCATGATGTATGTTGCCAACAAGGACGCTAACCCCATAACCGAACAGGGACTTATCAATTCCGATGTTTACGGCAGCGGTGACGGCGTGTTCATTTCTGACGCCCTTTCTATTCAGAAAAAGGTTGCTCAGATAATTGATACTCTCCCCGAATCGTAAAACAACCGAATAAAAATCAACAGGGAGTATGCCGGCTGCATATTCCCTGTTGTTATATACCGCCGCACGCAAAGGTTAAATATTAATTTTAACTCCGGTGAGATTTCCTGAATTCTGTGCAGCTTTTTTCATATTAATACATTAATTTTTTAGACTATTTTGTCTATTTACACGCATATTTCCCTAAAGATGTTCATATCGTCCACCAAAAATTCATTTAATGGGTTGAAATATTAAGGAAATATGAGTAAAATATAAATAGTATGGAATACGAAAAGTTACTTGAATGGAGGAATGGATATGAATTTTAAAAAGATTGCGGCAAGCTTAACAGCTCTGGTATGCTGTACAGGCGCTGTTCAGGCTTTTCCGCAGCTCATGGACAACACATATGCCGCCGAAGTTGTAAACAACGACTTTGAAGTGAACTACGACGGCTGGCACGGCAGTACCGTTGATGTCACTCTTACCGCTGAAGCCGGAGAGGGTGCTGATTCATCAAGAGGTATGACTGTATCAGACAGAACATCACCGGAGGACGGCGCAAGCTCCTCAAAGGGCTTCTATCTCTGGGGCGGCACCGAGTACAAATACAGCGTGCAGGTATTCAGCGAAACAGACGAAACATTCCACCTGTCACTTCTCTGCATTGATGAGGAAACAGGCAAGGAAACAGTTAAGGAGCTTGCATCTGAAAAGGTAAAAGCCGGTCAGTGGACAGAGCTTTCCGCAAAATATACTGCTCCTGAAAACAGCTATGAATTCCAGCTGACTATCACAACTGATTCAACAAACGACTTTACCTTTGATAATGTTGTCATTACAGAGAAAAAATCCAAAAACGAAGCAGATGCAGCTGTTGCAGGCAAAGGCTTAAAAGACGAGTTCGCCAACTATTTCAGAGTAGGTAACATTCTCAACGGCGGTACTGTTAAGAACAGCGCAATTACAGCCATTATGCTCAAGGACCACAATGCAATTGAGTGTGAAAACGAAACAAAGCCGGATGCAACTATTGTACAGAGCGGCTCTACAAACACAAATGTTAAGGTTTCACTTAACAATTGCGCTGCTATTGTTGATTTTTGTGTAAACAACAACATCGCTTTCAGAGGACATACTCTTGTATGGCACAGCCAGACTCCTGAATGGTTCTTCAAGGAAAACTTTAACAATAACGGTGCTTATGTAAACACAACTGTTATGGATCAGCGTATGGAAAGCTACATCAAGAATATGTTTGGTGCTTTCGCTTCCCAGTATCCTTCACTTAATCTTTATTCATACGACGTATGTAATGAGGTTATTTACGACGGAACAGCAAGCACTACAGGATACAGACCTACATCAGGCGACGGACGTTCCGCATGGGTTCAGGTTTACGGAAACAACTCATTCGTTGAAAAGGCTTTCACCTACGCAAGAAAGTATGCTCCTGAGGACTGTAAGCTTTACTACAACGACTACAATGAATTTGCTTATGACAAGCAGAACTGCATTATAAACACAATTCTCAAACCCCTTTCTCAGAAAGGACTCCTTGACGGTATGGGAATGCAGTCGCATATCAGTGCAGCTGCTTCAAACGAATGGGGCGATACAACATCATATCTTGCTGCTATGGATAAATACCTCGAGCTCGGCATTGACGTTCAGGTAACTGAGCTTGATATATCCACTGAGGGCGGTAATTATACATTACAGCAGCAGGCAGATAAGTACAAGGCTATTTTCCAGCATTGTGTTGATGCAAACAAGAGCGGCAAATATCAGGGCAGTGTAACTCTTGTTCAGGTATGGGGACCCAATGATGCAAACTCATGGGTTGGCACAAACAGCAATGGAAAGAGCAATGCTCCTCTGCTTTATGACGGAAACAATCAGCCAAAGCTTGCTTATAACACACTTATAAATCTTCTTCCCGACTCCGAATGGGGTGACGGAAACAACCCTGTTGGCGGAGAGGTTACTCCTATTGAGCCAAACGAATACGGCTGGTACTTCAATGACCCATTTGAGGGAGATCTCTGCAGCTGGGAGAGCAGAGGCGGAACAACACTTCAGACAAGCGGCAGAACAGCTTATGTAGGCAGTGAAGCACTCCTTATCTCCGAAAGAACAGCTGCATGGAACGGCGCATACAAATCTCTTAATCCAAGAGCATTCGTTCCCGGCAACGAGTACAGCTTCAGCGTAAATGTCAACTATTTTGACGGTCCCGCAACAGATACATTCTGCCTGAAGCTTGAATACACTGACGGAAACGGCGATACACAGTATTCCACAATTGCACAGGGCAATTGTAACAAGGGCGAATGGGCACAGCTTGCAAACAAGAATTATCTTATTCCTGCTGATGCAACAAACATGAAGCTCTATGTTGAAACAACAGAAACTACAAACAATTTCTATATCGATGAAGCAATCGGAGCTGTTGCAGGCACATCAATTATCGGTGCAGGCGAAGCAAAGACTGTAATGCTGGGCGACATCAACTTTGACGGAACTATTGACTGCTTTGACATAATTGCAGCAAGAAACGGTCTTGCAAACGGCGGCTTTGATGACAGTCTTACAACAAGAGCTGCTGACGTTGACCAGAGCGGTAAATTTGACGTAGCTGACGTTGTTAACCTCCAGAGCTTTGTTATCAGAAGAATCACTGAATTTCCTGTAGCTGAAAAGGTTATTGACACAGCAGCTATGGAGCAGCTTTTCTCAACAGTAAATGTTGCTTCAAGCTATAAGAAGGACGGCGAAAACAACGTTCTCTGGACACAGCGTTTCGGCGCAGATCCCGGCTTCATGGTTTACAAGGACAGACTTTACGTTTATACTACAAACGACGCATTTGAATACGACTCAAACGGCAATATGCAGGAAAACACTTACAATGTTCAGACAATCAACTGCTTCTCATCAGCTGACCTTGTAAACTGGACAGATCACGGTGCAATCCCTGTAGCAGGCTCCAACGGCGCTGCAAAGAACTGGGCACACTTCTCATGGGCTCCTGATGCCTGCTGGAAAACAATCAACGGCAAAGATAAATTCTTCCTTTACTTTGCTGACAGCGCAGGCGGCATAGGCGTTCTTACAGCCGACAGCCCCACAGGTCCATGGACTGATCCTCTTGGTCATGCTCTTATAAACAAGAGCACCCCCGGCTATGGCAATGTTACATGGCTCTTTGACCCTGCTGTATTCGTTGACGACGACGGTACAGGTTACCTCTACTGCGGCGGCGGTGTTCCTGACGGAAAAGCTGCTGATCCCGGAACAGCCCGTGCAGTCAAGCTTGGCGATGATATGATAAGTCTTTCTGGTTCATGCGTAACAATCAATCCTCCTTATCTCTTTGAGGATTCAAGCATTTTCAAATCAGGTGATACCTACTATTACTCATACTGCACAAACTGGAGCACAGGCGGAAATCCCTACGGCTTCAACAATGCAGAAATCGGCGTTATGACATCCAAAAGTCCTCTCGGACCATTCACATATCAGGGAATTGCATTAAAGAATCCGGCTGCATATCAGCTGGACGGCGGCGGAAACAACCATCACTCACTCCTTGAATTCAAGGGCAAGTATTATGTACTTTACCACAGCCGTGTAATTGAAAGACGTATGGGTGTCAATAACGGCAGCGGCTATAACTACCGTTCATGTCACATTGACGAAGCAACATTAAGCAACGGAATGATCACAGCAACCGGCACAATGAAGGGCGTTTCACAGATTGAGTCACTTAATCCCTACACAACAGTTCAGGCTGAAACAATGTCAAATCAGTCAAGTGATATTGTTGTAAAAGGTCTCAGTGACACAACTGTCAGCATGAAGAAAGGCAGCTGGACTAAGGTCAGCGGCGTAGACCTCTCAAAGGGTGCAAATACACTCAAAATCAGAGCATCTTCATCAAGCGGTGCAGTTGTTAAGGTCTGCAAGGGCAGCGCAACAGGCGAAGCAATTACTTATGCTGAGATTCCTGCCGGCGGCTCAATGTCCGACATTTCAGTTCCTGTAATAGGCTCTGTAAGCGGAAATACCGATCTCTACTTTGTATTCAGCGGCAATGCTGAGTTCGATTCATGGAGCATTTCCTGAGCAAATCA
>JAEDLA010000292.1 GCA_016295545.1 Oscillospiraceae bacterium
TCTGAAAGGCAAGACAGTTCACCCTGATGTGTCACTGTCAATAGCTCCCGGTTCAAAGCAGGTTCTCAATATGCTTGCACAGAACGGTGCTCTTTCCGACCTTATCGAAGCAGGAGCAAGAATCCTTGAAAGTGCCTGCGGTCCGTGTATCGGTATGGGACAGTCACCTAACTCAAAGGGAATCTCCCTCAGAACATTCAACAGAAACTTTGAGGGACGCTCCGGAACAAAGGACGGTCAGATTTACCTTGTATCACCTGAAATGGCTGCAGCTTCCGCACTTACAGGATACCTTACCGACCCGAGAGAGCTTGGCGATATGCCGGAATTCAAGCTGCCGGAAGTTTTCACAATTAACGACAATATGGTAGTTCCTCCTGCTTCTGAGGAAGAAATGGACAGCGTTGAAATTCTGAGAGGTCCTAACATAAAGCCTTTCCCTGAGACTGCTCCTCTTATGGAGACTATTGATGCTCCATGTTCTCTCAAAGTCGGCGATAACATTACAACTGACCATATTATGCCTGCCGGAGCTAAAATTCTGCCGCTTCGTTCAAATATCCCTGCAATATCACAGCACTGTTTTGCAGTTTGCGACGAGAGCTTCCCGATCAGAGCAAAAGAGCTTGGAAAGAGCATAATTGTCGGCGGTTCAAACTACGGACAGGGTTCTTCAAGAGAGCACGCTGCGCTTGCTCCCCTTTATCTTGGTGTAAAGGCAGTTCTTGTAAAGTCCTTTGCAAGAATCCACAGAGCAAATCTTATCAATGCAGGTATTCTTCCTCTTACTTTTGTCAATGAATCTGATTATGACAGCATTTCACAGGGAGACCAGCTTGTTCTTGCTGATGTAAGAAAAGCTGTTGAGGAGGGCAAGTCTGAACTGACTGTTTTAAACAAGACAAATGGTAAGGAAATCCCATTGCTTTGCGAGCTTTCCGGCCGTACAAAGGATATTATGCTTGCAGGAGGTCTGCTTGACTATACAAGAGAAAGCATGAAATAATGTATGAGAATATAGGGATTATCGGGGGAATAATTTGTGAATATAATTGACATAATAAAGGACATTTTCAGCGATGCAGAAAATATTGACAAAAATCATAAAGAATACCTGAAGGATACCGGACAGTATCGTTATGGATATGACAGAAGAAATGGCGGCATAGGTGGATTTGTTATCCTTGTTCCGCAGCTGATCGGCTGGATTGTCGGATTTGCGTTTGCACGGCTTTTAGGTCTTGGCATGACAGGATATATAATTTTGGGACTGATTTTTGCTCTTGGAATAGGCACGTTCAAAAGCGTAGAATATGACAGGATCAGTCTTAAATATGCAGTATTGAGGAATATTATAATAGCCTTTATATTTTTTGTAATTATTGGAATAGTGTGGCTGTGCAGCTGAAAATGAAGCATTACCATGAAATTGAATTAAAATTATTTTTTGGAGGTACACTGAGATGTCAAAAATTCAGATGAAAACACCGCTTGTTGAAAAGTATTAGGCGGTGATGGCTTATCGCAGTTAAAGCAAAAGGGCTTAATGCATCTGAGCTGAAATATATTGCAATACTGGCAATGCTGATAGATCATATAACATGGTTATTCCTGCCTACCGGAACTTTTGCCGGACAAGCACTTCATTTTATCGGACGAATAACGATGCCCGTAATGTGCTTTTTCATTACTGAAGGTTATCATTATACTAAAAATCTGCGTCGTTATTTTGTCAGAATGTGTGTGTGTGCGTTTATATCACATTTTGCTTATGCTTTCTGCTTTAACGGCGGCTTTCTGAAGCCAGGAACAGAAAGTGTAATTGCAACACTCACCCTGAGTCTGTTTTCAGTTCATATAGTAAACAGTAAAATTAATAATTCATTTAAACTCCCGATAATACTTCTTATAACATACTTTGCTGAGAAATGTGACTGGGGAGCTGCTGCTGTAATGTTTACTCTTAGTTTTGAGCTTGCAAGGGGAAATAAGAAAAATCAGCTTATTTCTTATTCTTTATCAGCATTTGTTTATGTGCTGCCGATTATTAATTGTTTAATAAGAGGATATGATGTTTTCTGG
>JAEDLA010000032.1 GCA_016295545.1 Oscillospiraceae bacterium
GTCATAGCTGTCAAGAAGCTCCCTGACAGCCGGAGTGGGAGGATACGGATTTTCATTTGTGTTCAGCTTTATAATGTCGGAAAGCTTAGGCTGCTCGCCGGGAGTGTAGGGCACAACCCGTCTTACATTTTTTTCCCATGAATTACTCATCTTATCTTACTCCTTATTTTGTATCAGGACGTGTTATCACTATCCATTAATCCTCAAAACGAACCTTTATTGCATTTGCGTGAGCAGTAAGTCCCTCTCTCTCGGCAATAAGGACAATATCGTCCTTAGCTTCTGCAAGAGCCTCCTGAGTGTAGTAAATGTAGCTTGACCGCTTTGTAAAGCTTGCTACGCCAAGAGGTGAGAAGAAACGTGCTGTACCGCTTGTGGGAAGAACATGGTTCGGACCTGCATAATAGTCACCCAGCGGCTCGGAAGCGTAGTGTCCAAGGAATATTGAACCTGCATTGTCAAGACTTCCTAAAAGCTCAAAGGGATTTTCCATAAGCACTTCAAGGTGCTCAGGAGCTATAGCGTTTGCAAGCTCCACTGCACAGTGACGGCAGTCGGTGATAATAATTGCGCCGTAGTCCTCCAGTGACTTTGCAATAATATCCTTTCTTGAAAGATACTGCATCTGACGCTCTATCTCAGCAAGAGTTTCATCGGCTAATTTTTCGCTTGTTGTTACCATGATAGAGGAGGCAAGCACATCATGCTCAGCCTGTGACATAAGGTCAGCGGCGGCAAACTTCGGATCAGCCGTCTCATCAGCAAGAACAAGTATCTCGCTGGGACCTGCTATCATATCAATATCAACAGTGCCGTACAGCAGCTTTTTCGCTGTTGCAACGTAGATATTTCCCGGTCCCACGATCTTGTCGCATTTCGGAATCTCCTCAGTACCGTAAGCAAGAGCTGCAATTGCCTGAGCACCTCCTGCAAGGAATACTCTGTCAACTCCGCATACAGCAGCTGCCACAAGAATATCCTTATTGGGCGTGCCGTCTTTAAGAGGCGGAGTTATCATTACTATTTCCTTTACTCCGGCAATTTTAGCAGGAATCGCATTCATAAGAACGCTTGACGGATAAGCGGCTGTACCTCCGGGAACGTAAAGTCCCACTCTTTCCAGTCCTCTGATACGCTGACCTAAAATAACACCGTTTTCCTTTGCATTGATAAAGCCCTGTTCACGCTGTCTGTTGTGGAAGTCTGCAATATTCTCCATAGCGTTGAGAAGGGCGTTTATCAGCTCCTCGTCAGCTTCATTAAGTGCGTCATTTATAACATCTCTTGGCACTTCGTAGTATTCAGGCAGACTGCCGTCAAATTTCAGTGTATATCTTTTAACAGCTTCATCGCCGTTTTCCTTAACGTCATCGATTATTGCTGAAACAGTTTCTGCAACCTTTTTATTAGTCTCGCCGCTTCTTCTTTTCAGTTCGTCAAGGAAAGCCTTTTCATCAGTGCCGTTTGCATATATTTTCTTCATTACAGATTCTCCTCTATTAATTTGATAAGGCTCTCTATTTCCTGATGTCTCATTTTAAGGCTTACTGTATTTGCTATCAGCCTTGCAGAAATAGGAGCTACGTCCTCTATAACCTCAAGTCCGTTTTCTTTCAGAGTTGTGCCTGTCTCTACTATATCAACGATTCCGTCAGCAAGCTCTAAAAGCGGCGCAAGCTCGACAGAGCCCTCGATTTTAATTATATCAGCGTCCATATTTTTGGATTCAAAGAATGCTCTTGCCACATTGGGATATTTGGTGGCAATCGTCTTGATTCCGAAGCCGCTGTAGAAATCACAGCCTTTTTTTGCCGCAAGAGCAAATCTGCATTTACCGAAGCCTAAATCCACAAGCTCAAAGAACTTGCCGTTCATCTCCATAATCGTGTCCTTGCCCACAACGCCCATATCGCATACACCATGTTCAACATAGGTGATAACATCGTTTGCCTTTGCAAGAACGACTTCAAGATTTGCGTCCGGTACAGGAAGAATAAGCTTTCTTCCCTTTTCACGGACTGCCGTACAGTCATAACCCAGCTTTTCAAGCAGTCCTACTGTATCCTTTTCAAGTCTGCCCTTTGTAAGAGCCATTCTTATTGGTTTGCTCATTACAGCACCTCCGTTGAATTATCGTTTTCTCCGCCGATAATCATTACTTTGGGGATTCCCTTTTCCTTTGCATAATCCCTGACTGTTTCAAGGTCATCGAAAAGAGCGTTTTCCACAACAGCTCCCTCGTCTCTCAGCTTCTGAGCCGCCTTGAATGCGTCAGCTTCATAGCCGGATTCAGCATAGACTATCACATCAGCGCAGGGCAGCACACTTATTTCGCCGCTCTTTGCAAGAACCTTTGCAACAGCGTCAACGTTGACAGCAAATCCGATTGCCGGAACATCATAGCCAAATTCAGAAATAAGCTTGTCATAGCGTCCGCCGGAAATCACTTCTCTGCCGTGTCCCTGTAAATATCCCTTGATTATGATTCCGGTGTAGTAGTCAGTCTTGTTTACAAGTCCGAAATCAACAGTAATCTCGCCGTCACTGCCGCATATTTCCGCAGCGTCAGTGTAGACAGCCTTCAGTTCTTCAAGAATGCCTGAAATTTTCTCGTCAGGCATAAGCTGCTGAGCCTTTTCAAACACCTCAGCACCGCCGAAAAGTCCCGGCAGCTTTTTCAGTGCGATTATTGCAGGACTGTTTCCCAGAGAATCAAGGAGGTCGTTCAGGGCAGGGAAATTCTTCGTCTCAATAAGACCTCTTATCTGCTCCTTAACATCGGCGGAAATTTCAAGCCGGCTTACAAGCTCCTTGAAAATGCCGATATGTCCCAGTTCAAGAGAAAACTTCATTCCGAAGCTTTTCAGTGAGCTTATTGCAGTTGAGATGACCTCTAAATCTGCAATTTTCAGCTGTGAACCGATAAGCTCTATGCCGGTCTGAGCAATTTCGTCGCTGCGTCCTCTTAGTGCAGGCTCTGTACGGTAGACCGTCTGATTGTAATATATCCTCAGCGGCAGCATAGCGTCCTTTAATCTTGTTGCCACCACTCTTGCAATAGGCATGGTTGAATCGGGACGAAGCACAAGCAGTCTGCCTTTTCCGTCAGTGAGCTTGTAAAGATTCTCCTGAGGAAAATAATGTGAATTAAGACTGAAAACATCATAAAATTCCAGTCCGGGAGTAATCATTTCGCAGTATCCTCTGCTTTTGAACAGCTTGTGCAGCGAACATTCTATATTTCGTCTGACAATGCACTCCTCCAGGAGCAGATCCTTAGTGCCCTCAGGAGTAATAAGGTCATATTTTTTCATAAATACCTCCGGTTTATACTTTAGCGTGCTAATATGATAACATGATAACATATTAACACAACAAAGTCAAGTTAAAAGAACGACATTTGTGAAGAATCAGGCAAATCGCCTAAAGCTCCCATGTTTTTAAGCAGTTCTATTGTTGTTTTTGACGCACCGCTCATGGACTGGAATTCCTCGACAGAGATAAATCCGCCTTTCTGAGCAGTCTCATATATGGCAGCAGCAGCACTTTCTCCAACACCTCCGATTGCAGCAAAGGGAATCCTTATCTTACCGTCCTCCAGCAGATATCTGGAAGCGTGGGACTTGTAAAGGTCAACGGGCAGGAATTCATATCCTCTTGAAAGCATTTCATTGGTGATAAGGAGAATATCATAAAGGTCACTTTCCTTTTTAGTCCGGTCGTTGCCCAGCTCTTTCAGCTCCTCTATCCTTGCACGAACAGCAGCTTTTCCCTTAACGGCAAGGTCTGCATCAAAATCCTCACCTCTTACGGTAAAGTAGGTTGCATAGAATTCAAGAGGTCTGTACAGCTTGAACCAGCCCAGCTTAATCGCTGCAATAACGTATGCCGCAGCATGAGCCTTCGGGAACATATACTTGATTTTCAGACAGCTTTCAATATACCAGTCCGGCACATCATGGCTTTTCAGCATTTCAATTATCTCCGGAGTAAACTGCTTGGGTGCTTTTCCCTTACGAGTCCATTCCATTATCTGGAAAGCCTGCTTCGGAGGAACTCCCTTATACAGCAGATATGTCATAATGCTGTCACGGGTTCCTATAACCTCAGAAATAGTGCAGGTGCCGTTATCAATAAGGTCTTTGGCATTTCCAAGCCATACGTCCGTACCGTGAGAAAGTCCGGAAATCTGGAGGAAGTCGCTGAATTTTGTGGGTTTAGCGTCAAGAAGCATCTGAATTGTAAAGCCTGTACCCATTTCAGGAATGCCAAGACTGCCTGTCTGACAGTAAATTTCCTCCGGTGTAACTCCCAGCGCCTCAGCATTTGTACACATTCTGATAACCTCCGGATCAGAGGTCGGAACATCCTTGATTTTTATTCCGGTCAGGTCTTCAAGGTGCTTGTAAAGAGTAGGTACAACGTGTCCCAGCTCGTCAAGCTTGAGAATAGTGTCGTGGAGTGAGTTAAACGTAAAATGGGTTGTGATTATTTCAGAATCAGCAGAATCAGCCGGATGCTGAACAGGCGTAAAGTCGTAAACATCATAATCTGACGGAACAACTACCATTCCGCCCGGATGCTGACCGGTAGTTTTTTTGATTCCGGTACAGCCGATTGCAAGACGGTTCATTTCCGCATTATTCAGGGTGATTCCATTTTCCTCGCAGTATTTTTTCACATAGCCGTAAGCAGTTTTATCCGCAAGAACAGAGATAGTTCCCGCCTTGAAAACGTTTTTGATGCCGAAAAGCTTCTCTGTATAGCGGTGAGCGTAGAACTGGTATTCATCAGAGAAGTTAAGGTCGATATCAGGAGCTTTATCGCCGTCAAAGCCAAGAAAAGTCTCAAAAGGAATATCATGTCCGTCACGTAGCATATCAGTTCCGCAGTCGGGACAGTTTTTCTGAGGCAGGTCAAAGCCTGAGCCGTACACTCCGTCAAGCAGAAATTCGCTGTGCTTGCATTTGGGACAGACATAATGGGGGGGAAGCGGATTTACCTCAGAGATTCCAGCCATATTCGCAACAAAGGACGAGCCGACTGAACCTCGTGAGCCTACAAGATAGCCGTTTTCAACAGAGTTCCATACAAGTTTCTGTGCGATAATGTAAAGAACGGAGAAGCCGTGCTTGATAATAGAGGAAAGCTCTCGGTCAAGACGCTTTTCAACAAGCTCCGGCAGCGGATCACCGTAAATCTCCTTTGCCTTGTCGTTTGTGATTTTAGTAAGCTCCTCCTCCGCACCGTCAATGGTCGGAGTAAATGTTCCTTTCGGAATCGGACGGACATTTTCTATCATGTCGGCTATCATATTTGTATTTGTTATGACAACCTCTTTTGCCTTGTCCTCGCCCAGATATTCAAACTCCGCAAGCATTTCTTCGGTAGTCCTGAAATATAGCGGCGGCTGGAATTCAGCGTCCTTGAAGCCCATGCTTGCAAGAAGTATCTTACGGAAAACAGCGTCCTTCGGATCGATAAAGTGAACGTCGCAGGTTGCGCAGACAGGGATATTCAGCTTTTCTCCCAGTTCAACTATGCGGCGGTTATACTGCTCCAGCTCCTCAAAATTTTCAGCAATTCCCTCACGTATCATAAATTCGTTATTGGAAACAGGCTGAATTTCAAGATAGTCATAGAATTTTGCAAGCTTTTCTATTTCCTTTTCAGACTTGTTGTCCACCATTGCCCTGAAAAGCTCTCCCGATTCACAGGCGCTGCCGAAAATAAGTCCCTCACGGTGCTCCTGCAGAACAGACTTGGGGATAAGCGGTCTTTTATAGAAATATTTCAGGTGACTGTAGGACACAAGGCGATACAGATTTTTCAGTCCTGCCTGACTGCGGACGAGAATTATCTGGTGATAGGATTTCAGCTTTTTCACGTCAATTGAACCTGACTTTGTATTCAGCTCGTCAAGAGTTTCAAGCTTTTGATCCTTGATAAGGCGATTCACAAGCTCGATATAAATTTTCGCCAGCATAAGAGCGTCATCGGAGGCTCTGTGGTGGTCAAATTTGCCCAGTTTAAGCTGTTTTGCCACCTGGTCAAGCTTATGGTGTCCCATTTCCGGCAGCATACACTGACAAAGCACAAGAGTGTCAATCCAGTTATATCTGAAATCAAGGCTGTGCCTTTTAACTACCTCATTTATGAATGATGTATCAAAATTTGCGTTATGTGCCGCAAGCACAGGATTTTCTCCGCAGAAATTCATAAACAGCTGCACAGCCTCCTTTTCATAGGGAGCATCTGCAACCATTTCATCGGTTATTCCGGTCAGATTAGTTATTCTTTCAGGTATATGGCGGCCGGGATTAACCATGGTGTTAAAGCTGTCCACGACCTGCATATTTCTCAGCTTTACAGCGCCTATTTCCGTAAGCCTGTCCTTTGAGCAGCTAAGTCCGGTAGTTTCCACGTCAAAAATGATTATCTCATCATATATACTTCTGCTGTCAGGATTTTTCAGCACCTTTGGGCGGTCAAGATCGTTTACAACATAGGCTTCGCAGCCATAGATGACTTTCAGTCCCTTTGGCTGATTATACATTGCGTCAGGAAAAGCCTGAACAACTCCGTGATCTGTGATAGCCATTGCCTGATGTCCCCATGATGCCGCCCTGTTCAGAAGTGTTACAGCGTCAGTAACTGCGTCCATAGCGGACATATTCGTATGGCAGTGAAGCTCAACACGTTTTTCCGGGTAGTTATCAGTCTTGGGAATTCTCTTAACCTTTATAATCGACTGGGGAGACAGAACAAAATCCCTTGCGTATGTATCAAATTCCACTTTGCCGTACACAAGGAGAGTAGTACCGTTTTTCACAGAGCCTAATTTCATTTTTTCTATCTCATCGTTTTTGCCGAAGATTTTCAGCTTCAGTGAACCGCTGTAGTCGGTGATATCAAAGGTAACAACAGTTTTTTCGTTGCGAAGCTCCTTTGTCTCAGAGGCAAAAACGTCTCCCACCACAACAAGCTTCTGACCGAGACAGCTGATGGCTTCGGAGATTGCCACAGGCTTCTCACGTATTGCCTTGCCTTTCAGTATTTCAGCTGATTCGCCGTCAAATTCAGTGTTGAGAGAGCCGATATCAATTGATTCCGTTGGCGTAACCGCAGCAATTTCCTCCTGTTTAAGCTCCTCCGGAGTTTTAGAGGGTATAAACTGGTCGCTGTAGTCGGGAAGCTCCGCAGCCATTCTTTCAAGCATTTCATCATACTCCGCTGATGAAACAGAAGCCCCCCCGTCAAGGATAACCTTGATTTTTACTCCGAACTGATTATATATCAGCTGGGATAATTTACGGCAGAAATCGGCTTTTTCAAGAATATCCCTGCCGCCGTGACCAAGCCTTATTTCCAGAGTATCCTCGCTGAGATGCGCCTCCGCACCGTCAAGAAAGCCGTTGACGACTGAAACATCACGTTTCAGCAGCTGTATCAGTGGTTCATAGCAGTTCATGCCGAAAAGCTCAGGGGAATAGCGGCAGAAAAGCCTGATCTGCTCCACATTGACTGCACTTTCAACAGCTTTTTCAAAGGTGAAAATATCCTCCGCCGGAATAACTGACTGAAAAAGGGCAAAAAAGGATATATGTTCAAGCTTTTCGCTGTAGGTCAGCTTAAAGATTTCTCCGTCCCTGACAGAATCGGGAATTTCAGCATTGAAGTCCTTTAAAAATTCAGAAATTTTAACATTCATATTTAAAGCTTTTCTACCTCCCTGAGAAGCTCAGAAGCAATGTCCTCCTCTTTGATTTTCCTGAGGATTTCACCCTTGCGGAAAATCACTGCACAGCCGTCTCCTCCGGCGATTCCGATGTCAGCCTCTCTTGCCTCTCCCGGACCGTTTACCACACAGCCCATAACAGCAACTGTGATATTCTTGTCTGTGCTTTTCAGAGCCTCCTCAACCTCTTTTGCTGTTCTGATAAGGTCTATCCTTGTTCTTCCGCAGGTGGGACAGGCAACGATTTTCACGCCCTCTCTCCTGCCGATACATTTCAGGATATCCTTTGCAGCTTCGATTTCCTTAACCGGCTCATCAGTAAGTGAAACTCTTATAGTCTCGCCGATACCGTCACAGAGCAGTGAACCTATTCCTATTGCGGACTTGATAAGTCCCATACGCTCCGTGCCAGCCTCCGTAACTCCAAGATGCAGGGGGTAGCGGCATTTTTCCGCAGCAAGCCTGTATGAAGCTATCATTCTGTTTACATCTGAGGACTTGATAGATATAACAATATCATCAAAATCAAAGCGTTCCAGCAGCTTAACGTGTCCCATTGCACTTTCCACAAGAGCCTCCGGAACTGGTGCGCCGTATTTCGCAAGAATCTCCTTTTCAAGGGAGCCTGAATTTACGCCTATTCTGATAGGGATATTTTTGCTGCGGCAGGTATCGGCTACCTGCTTAACTCTGTCCATATCCCCTATATTTCCGGGATTTATACGTATTTTGTCAACTCCGGCAGCGGCTGCTTCAAGAGCGAGACGGTAATCAAAGTGAATATCCGCAACAAGAGGTATGGAGACAGCCGATTTTATTGCCGGAATCAGCTTTACAGCCTCCATATCAGGAATAGCTGCACGGATTATCTCACAGCCTGCCTTTTCCAGTTCGACAGCCTGTCTGACACTGCCCTCTATATCATCGGAACGGGCATTGAGCATGGACTGGATATATATATGTCTGCCGTCGAGAACACAGTTTCCCACACGGACCGGTTTTACATCTCTCATGATTATCCTCCTGTAATCAGTCGTTTTATATCGTTAAAGGTGGCAAAAATAATTAATCCGAAAACAAGCACCATTCCGGCAATATGAACCCATGCTTCATGCTCCTGCTTTACCGGTTTTCTGCGAATAAGCTCAATAAAACAGAACAGCAGTCTGCCGCCGTCAAGGCTGGGTATGGGCAAAAGGTTCATTATACCGATATTTATTGACATCAGCGCTGACAGGTAAAGCAGTGATACTACCTTTTCATACAGGTTCTCTCCCTGACTGGCTGTTTCGCTTATTGTGGAGACAACTCCCACAGGACCGGAAAGCTCCTCTGCACTGTATTTTCCTGTAACCAGGTCTCTCAGGGATATCCACACAAGTCTGCCTAAGGAAACGCTGTCCTTTGCAGAGTAGGACAATACGTTAAGAATATTCTTGTCAGCACTTTTAAGTCCGAAATCAATAACGCTGCCTGATACACCGTTGCTGAACTTCACGTCCTCAAAGAGAATCCTCTCACCGTCTCTGATAACCTCAACATCGTGAACTGAGGACTGTCCCATCATATAGCCGATGTCAGTGGTGGTAAGGATACGCATTCCGTCCATTTCAGTAATAATATCGCCGGTGCGAAGTCCGGAATCATAGCTTGACGCCATATATTCTACGGAATCGTCCTCCAGCTTTTTACCGCTGAATCCGGATATTTCAAGAGTTGGCACAGAACTGCCCATAGATGTCATTACTGTTACAAGAACAAATCCTAAAACAAAGTTCATGAAAGCTCCTGCAAAAAGAACTATCATTCGCCGCCATACATTTTGTTTGCTGAAGCTGCGGCTGTCGTTACTGTCCTGATCCTCACCCTCCATTGCGCAGAAGCCGCCTACAGGCAGAAGCCGGAAAGAATAGACCGTTTCACCTTTTCCGAATTTAAAAAGTCTTGGTCCCATGCCGATAGAAAACTCCAGAACCTTTATTCCGTTTGCTTTGGCTGCTATAAAATGACCGAACTCATGAACAGTGATTATTAATCCAAAAATCAGAAAAGCAATAACAATACCCATAAACTAAATATTCCTTTCCTGCCAGACACCGGCAGATTCTGTGTACATGAAAATCTATTCTTACTTTTCGACAGTATATAAGCGGAGTTATCTCCTTAAATCTATGCAAATGTACAACGTTTCTCTGAAACCTTTCTCATATCTATATCCCC